>JAGDCE010000224.1 GCA_017958705.1 Clostridia bacterium | reverse complement strand
TCCGAGCACGTACGAGGCGAAATCGTCGTGACCGTCCGCCCAGAAATCCATGACGTCGATATCGATATTAGCTTCCTCGCCGACGCCGGTCCTGTGATGCATGATGTCGCGCAGCTTTACCGATTCCCATTTTTTATCGTATCCCGACGGGAAATATTCGGGTATATGAGAATACAGCGCATCCGTGTCCTTCAGTTTTCCCTCGGCTTCAAGTATGCCGACGGCGCAGGAGGTCACGGATTTTGACAGCGAATACGTATTGTGCGCGCCGGCCCCCATGCGGAACTGACGCTCGGCGTATCCGTCCTCCGTCATCTCCGCCGCCATATATGCGCCCGGCGCTTTTTCTTCAAGCAGTGATACAAGTTTACTGAATTTCGTCATCGTTCTTCAACACCCCTGCAAATAAATAATTGATCTCGTCATTCCCGTTTGACGTCGTTTTCGTCGTTTTGACGCATATTATAAACGACCCGTCGGGAAGATCCGACAGATCCGCCTCGCCGTATTCCGTCTTTTCGCCGTTTTTCGTATAAACACCGATAAAACCGATCGTGAAAGAGGCGTTTTTATCGCTGCCGTTTTTAAGCGTTATGGCGCCGTTACCGATCTGTGTCTTGGGGATACTGTCGTAATATAATGATATCAGCTCCTCAGGCGTGTGCTCCGCACCCGGTCCGCCGGCGTCCGCCGGACCGTTGCCGGACCATATCAGCACCGGATACGAGTCAAGCGGCACGTTGCCGTATCTTATCGACGGCAGATACGCCGCCGGCGATTCCTTTTCGCCGCACGCAAACATCGTGAAAAGCAGCGCCGTCAAGATAAAGATGATCACCGTTTTTTTCATATCATTTCTCCTCCCAGGGGCGCCACAGATGATCGGCGGTCACACCGATGCGCTGTGCGGCGCGCTCAAGTCTTTCATGTGCGCCGACGAAGCTCAGCGGCGCGAGATGCGCGTCCGATCCGAAATGGAACCTGCAGCCGCATTTCCGAGCCGCGGCAAGGACGCGCAGATACGACGGCGACAGCCCCTCTTCGTCGAGCTGTGTGCCGTTTCTGTACAGGCACGCGTGGATCTCTATGCTTCTTCCCCTCTCCGCGGCGAGGCTGAAGCAGTCGCTCAGCTGTTCGTCGGTTATTCCGTCGACGACCTCCTGCTCCCACGGACAGCAGATCGGATAAAGCGGATGGGCGATGCCGACCGGTATGTCGTACGGCGTAAGGCAGGCGCGCTCAAACTGCTTAAGCAGCAGGTCGCGCACTTTATCGGCGCTCGACAGGTCCATCGAGCCGTAGATGTTCATCCAGTTGAAGAAGTGACTCGGCGCGAGCAGAGCGTAATCGAAATTATGCTCGTCCTGACGGCGCAGTCCGGGCTCGTAACCCCAGAATATCTCGACCTCGCATCCCAGAATGACTTTCACGCCGCAGTCGCCGAGCGCGTTTATCTCGTCTCTGCCCTGAAGGATGTGCTGAAGATACGTCCTGCCGTTTATGCCGTCGACGTCCGTCGCGTAGAGGTGATTTGATATCCCGATGACGGACAGGCCCTCGCGCTCGCAATACGGGATGAACGAGGCGACGTACGTATTGCGGTCGCCGCACTTCGACAGATTCGTATGTAAGTGCAGATCCGCCGTGCACAGTCTGTTTTCTTTCATATAGATACCGCGGGAGCCAAGGCTTCCGCCCCTTTCAAGATCAGTACAGCGAGTCGTACAGTACGTCGAGCGTCTCCGTATCGGCGACCGCCTTGTCGGCTATGACGAGAAGGCCTTTTGACGTTACCGTCGCGACCTTTCCCGCCGCCTTTACCGCCTCGTCCGCTTTGACGTACCGGACGCCGTAGTGATCGAGCACGGACAGGCCGTCGCAGCTCACGCCGATCTTTTCAAGCACATCGACCGGCAGCCAGAATTCGGAGCCTGACGCGAGAAGCGTTGCCTTCGTGTTAGTCTTTACGAGCCTTACACGTTCGCCGCCGATATACGCGTTATAACCGTTCGCCTTGAACACCGCCATTTCCGCGGTCAGGCAGTCCGGCACGGGCTGCGCTTCGCTGTCAGTCGTGTAACGGAAACTGAAGCGTCCGTCCGGCGCTGCGTCGCCCTTGTCCCAGAAGCCCATTACGTCGCCGTCGTCGACGGAGTTGTCAGCCCACTTGAAATCGATCGTCTTCTTGTCGTACCCGATCAGCGGGGCGGCGACCTTTACGGTCATGACCGCGCCGTTTATCGCGTACTCTGCGTCGCCGACCCGCTCGAAGTTCCAGCCGTCGACGAAGCGTTCGACCGAGGCGGTTTTGCCGTCGCGGCTGCGGTTTATGACGAAATCGAAGCCGTACCAGCCGTTTTTGCCGTCGCCGTCGGAATTGACGAACAGGTTCATGAAATTGGAGCCGTCGTCCTTGACTATATCTTCCGCGCATTCGGCGAGGAAGTACAGATATTCGCCGTCGTATGACACCTTGGCGGTGACTATATCGTTTCTGCCGGTGTCGTTTTTATACGTGAAGCCGCCGACGTGAGAGGAAAAGTCTCTTTTCGCCGTATCGCCCGGCACGTCGCGGAATTCCGGTCCCACGCCGAGCCACTGCGTCAGCTCGCCTTCGATATCGATCGTCCTCTGACCGAACGCCGCTTCGACGGGTCTGCTGCCCTTGTAGTTTCTCACGTTCATGACCGTCTGATAATAGTAGTTGTCGCCGAATCCGCCCTTCATCGGCTCGATGTCGCGCGAATACTCGGGGTTGAGGTTATCGACGAAATAGTTGTATTCTTTTTTGTTCCTGTCGCCGACGACGGTATACTGATCCGCTATCTTCTGACCTATAGCGGGCGCGCCTTCCCAGCGTCCCGCCCACCATTCGTTCCAGCCGGTGATCATTACGAGTTTCGGCGCTTTCTTTATCGCGTTGTCGAACTGCTCCTGATATGCAAGTCCGAGACCGCTAGTCTGCGGGTAAAGTCCGAAGCCCATATCCCAGTCACCCTGCGACAGATTCCTCGGCTCGCCGGTCTTTCTCGTGTAGCTTCTGCCGGCGTTCGTTCCGTAGCTGCCGTTGACCCAGAAGCCGCACATGACGACCATCTGTTCAAGCTCTTTCTTACCGTCGACCATGACGTAACCGCCTTTCTGCGGATACATCGTGCCCCACGACCAGCAGCCGACGCCCTTCGTCTTCCGGTACCAGTCGTCCGTTTCGTTCGCCCAGGAGATGCGGATCGTGAAAAACTCCTTCTGCTCGTCCGTGAGCTTAGTGCCGTCGCCGGTGAACATAATCACGGGCTTGCCGTCCCAGCGGAACCACACGTCGCTGTACAGTCCGGCGCCGTAAAGGTCGTTCCAGATCTGAGACAGCTCCTTCGTGTTCTCGTTCTGCATCAGGAAGCAGACGTCGGGCGTTTTCGTGCCCTCTTTTCTCATCTGCGACCAGACTTTCAGCACCGCTTCGTAGCAGGGCTTGTATAAAAGCCCGTTCGTCGCGTCGAAATACACGAAGTCGACCCCGGCTTCCGAGAGCATCGCGCCGTGTTTTCTTATGACCCATTCGTCGTTTGAGCGGTAGTATCCGAAATACGGCTCGGCCCAGTAGTGAGCGAATCCGAGGTTGCCGGACTGCATCGTTTTCCACAGCCCTTCGAGACCGCCCTCCTCGTACGCTTTCGTATGATCCCAGAGCGGACCGTTCGACTCGTGCCACAGGAAATAGAATATGCCGACCTTGGCGCCGTTCGGCTTCGTACCGCTGTAGCCGATCGTCCTGCCGACGTCGTCGACCGTTACGTACGTGTCGGCAAAAACGTCTCTCGTATTCGGCTTTATGCCGTTGACGTCGCCCTTTTCAACGGTAATTACGGAAACGGTGACCGACAGATCGTTTACCGTGACCTCGCACGGCGTGTGATGGTTCCACAGATGGCTGTAGCCGCCCTTAATGACGTTCTGATCAACCGTGTCCGTAACGGACGGCGAATCGGCGCCGGGCGCGTAAAGTCCTATCTTTTTCCCGTCGATCTTCACCTCTGCGACCGGGCGTTTTTCCTCGCCCGCGTAGATCTTTATGACGTTGCTTACCGGATCGTCGACGACGGTGACCCGTTCACCCTTCGACAGATCCCAGTCCGCCTTCATATAGGCGTCCGACGGCCAGTCGCCTTTTCTGATGCCGATCTGATCGGAGCGCATGGCTATCCACACGCCGTTGTGTCCGGTCGCGTCCTTTGCGGCGTCAAGCAGGCGCAGTCCGAGATAAAACGTTATCCACGAAGCCTCGCGCGAAGACGACGCGCAGTTGAGGATGAACGAATATACCGACTCCGAATCGTCGGGGGCGGGCTGGAGCGGATAAACGCCGGACACGGTATTCGCCGGCATAATGACCGTCGGGCCGTCGGCGCCCGCGCCGGAATAAAGCCCGAAATCGGTCAGCGAACCGTTGCCCTTGAACTGTATCGTTTTTGCAGTCTTCATTATTTTCTCCGAAATTTCGTATTCAGGAAGCTCTATGTCCGAGCCGATGCGGTATTCCTTTACCGGGTCGATCTGCGGCTCGTCCGTTTCCTGTCCGGTCGGCTGAGTGTCGGTCGCCTCCGTCGTCTGTTCGCCGTCGCCTCTGCACGCCGCAAGGCAGGTCAGTGCAAAAAGCGCGGCGAGGATGATGGAAATTAACTTTTTCATATTCCTCCGGCGTTATTCTCCAATAATCATGATCTGTACGGTGCGGACTCTTCCGCGCGTCTGGTCCCAGTCTATAAAGTGTACGCGGCCGAACTCGCCGAGATCGGCGACTCCGTCGTCTATAACTATTGTCACGCTTCTGCCGATTATCGACGAACGCAGATGCGCGTCGGTGTTGTGGCAGCCGAAATTGTCCTCGCCGTGCTCTTCCGCGAAATCGAGCGCCTTCTGCCCGGGATGCAGATACATCCCCTCGGTACGGCACGTCGGGATCCACTCCTCGAAGACGTTCACAAGGTCCTGCTGAAGCGTCTCAAGCCCGGTCATGGACCGGTCGAACGCGCATTCCTGAGTTATGACGGAGCAGGTCGTGTGATGCGAATACACGACGACGATTCCGTTCTGTATCTTCGATTCCGTCACCGCCGCTTTGACTTCCTCCGTTACGTCGTGGAAGCTGACGGCGCGGTGATTCGACTGTACTTTGAAGGTTTTTTTAAATACCATTTCATCCACCTCATATTTTCTTCAGATCGTCCGCCGCGCGGCGCGTGGCGGCGATCATCTCGTCTATCATCGCGACAGGATCCCTGGAGTTCATTATGCCGGACGCGGCGCCCGCCGCCTCCGAGCCCGCCATTATGAAGTCGTAGACCTGCTGACCGTTCGTTATGCCGGCCGCCTGTTCCACTAAAATGTCGGGATAGATGTCCTTAATCACTTTTATGGAGTCTTTTACGTAATCCATCGGCGATACGCCGTTGCCGCCGCCGATTATCGCCGACGGCTCGGGATTGATGATGTCCGGATGCAGCTGTGCTATCGCTTTCGCTTCCTCGAGCGTGTCGGCGCAGGCGAAGACGAGGAAATCGAGTTCACGCGCGCGGTCTATCGTCTTTTTCATCTGCGGCAGGCTCATCGGCTTCTCGCAGTGGTTTATAACGACGCCCTGCGCTCCGGCGGCTTTCAGCGCCTCCGGCAGGATATCCGCCATGCCGCGCCCGGGGCGGAGCGTGTCCATGTACGGCGCAAGCACTATCAGGTGCTTAGTGTTTTCGACCACGCGGCGTATCTCCACGGCCGGCGTTATGAAAAGCACGTCTATGTCGTACTTTTCAGCCGCAGCGTCCGCGGCTTTCGCGTATTCAAGCACCGTGTCGCCGTATACGTAGTTTTTCGTGCCTATCTCAAAATACGGAGTTCTTATCTTCGGTTTCATGATCATTCGACTCCTATTTCCGCAACTTCAAATCCCATCATCCTGCCGAAAGCGGCGATGGCTTCGACGTCCGCGTCATAAACGAGCGCCGAGTGATGCGTGCCGCCCTCAAGCGAATAGGCTTTGAGAAATTCCGGCAGAGGCATGTGCGGTTTCATCCATCCGCGGACTTCATCCTTATACGCCGCGTCGGACGTGCCGCTTTGAACTATATCGACCGGCGCGACGACGAGCGTGAAGCCCCATGCGTCCGGCGCGAGGTTGACGAGCACGGCTTTGCCGGTCCTGAAACAGCCGTTTAGCGACACCGTGTCGCCGCATGAATTGTAGCTGAACGGTTTGTCGGTTATACGCGGCTTCTCCTCCGTCAGGTGCGGGTTGATCTCTCCCATGTGGCTCAACAGTATAGTGTTCTCTTTCCAGTCCGGGCAGAACATCTCGGTGAACGACGTGTCGGGGAACGCTTTTATCAGCGCCGCGACGAGTCCGGCGGTGAGGTTGTCGCCCTCGCCCGCGTATCCGAGCCCGCGCTCCATTACCTTGCAGCATTCGACGAACGGCATTTTCGGCAGGCCGTTTACGTCGGTGTGTAAAAAGTTTATGGTCACGCCGTCGAGCTTCTTCGCCTTCATCCATTTGCGGACGGCGAGTCCGGCCTTCGTTTCGGCTCTGTAGTTTTCCGTGTTTTCGGCGCAGACGTTAAATTTCTTCTTATCCTTTGCGATCTCGTCGTCGATATCCTTTTCGGTTATCGTCGGCAGGTATTTGTCCGCGTCGGCCTTCGTCATCCTTATCGTCTTTACGCCGATCTTTTTCTCATACTCTTCGTCGGATATCCTGAAATCGCCCATGCCCTCGAATTCGCCGCCGACCATGCCGATACGCGCGGACTTGAAGCATTTCGCGGCGTACGCGGCGCGAATATAACCGCACAGCTCTTCAAGAACGCCGGGGGTCGATGCGTGACCGACGCAGAGCTCGTAATCGATTTCGCTGCGTCTGAGCATATTGCACATATCCTGCACGCCGTGGATACCGTGGTTGTCCATGATGCGGTCCTCGGTCTCGGCGTATTTTATAAGTTCAAAGCTCGGCGTCGTATCGAACACGATTATCGGAACTTTAAGGCTCTTTAGCGCCTCTATGCTTTCAAGCGACGGCGAGTACGCGAGGTGCTGGGTTATTACGGCGCAGATCCCGTCGTCCGCGTTGAATTTCGCGGCGGCGCGATCGAATTCCGGTTTTATACGGCAGACCTCGTCGGCGCAAACGACCTCGAAACCGCGATCCTCGATCATTTTTATGAGCTTGTTCATGTAGGCGACGCAGGATACTCTCCATTTTGAACTTTTATCGTCGTACAGCTTGATGTAAAAGGGCAGATAACCTACTTTGATCTTTTTCATATGCTTCTCCTTATTCTCCGTAGATCGAGCGTCTTGCGCCGTCTATCAAATTCTTTGCGTTGTTATACATCATATCGGCAACGTCGTCTTTGGTACAGCCGAGCGCCGCGCACGCGCGCTTGAACGCGAGCAGTTCCTCGTAGACGAAGAACGTTATCTTCTCCGCCTCTTCTTCGCTCACCTCGCGCAGATGTCTGTCCTGCGACGGATCGCCGTACAGTCCGGGCGGGATCAGATTGACGTACGTGCCGTTTTCTTCGATCCTGTGCGTCCTCATGCGCAGGATCGGCATGTCCGTGCCGTACATAACGTGCTTCGGTCCGGCGTGTTTTATGACTTCCGTTATAGCGTATTCGCAGCAGTTGGCGGAAAAATCGTACATCAGATCCGGGACCTTGTAAAGGTAATCCGTGAACGCACACCCGACGTCGCCGCGCGTGTAAGCACGGCCGACGTGCGCGATTATGACGCGCGCATGCGGGAATTCCGCTTTCAGCTCGAGTATTTGCTCAAGGTTGACGGGATCCTTCAGCCTTCCGTTGCGCGGGATATGGAGCATCACGATCGCGCCCATCTCGTCCATGCGTTTGAGCTGTTCCTTCGGGAAGAAGTCGAATATGCGTATCTCCGCCTCCGGAATGTACGCGGGGGAAAGGCTCAGATACGATTTGATGCCGAGGAACCCGCCCTCGCGGATCTTCTCCTCGACCTCGTCCGGGCTCTGCGTCGGGTGGCTGTAGTACAGCGCAGGCCAGCCGGAACGCTTCGACACCGCTGAAACGTATTCGTTGTTTTTGACGCCGCTTTCGATATCATGAACGGCGCTCGTGAACATCAGCGCCGAAACGTCTTTGCCCGGGAACAGAAGGCGGTAGGTTTCCTGCAGGTCCTCGATGCTGTTGTCGAGCGCGACGAGCGACGGCCAGAGCACCGCCCTGCTGTCCTCGCCCGCCGGGCGCGGCGTCGTCAGTGAATCGAGCCAGACGTGAGTGTGGATATCGATGAATTTATCGGGCAGAAAATCCTTCAATTCGTTCTCGTATATCCGTTTATCGTTTTCTTTGACTTCAAACAGTGCCATAAGCAGATCTCCACAATTTTTTATAATTATACCACCGATGATATTAAATGTAAAGATATGAATTGAAAATATATGAAAAATTGCATCATAGAAATACCGGCCGAATGTGATGTCGCCGTGCGGCGATCTGTGTGCCGTACGGCGCATATCTTACGGCATGAATCGCCGCCGGCATTAAGGAGTCGCTTACGCGCCGTTCTTGGTGGGTCCCCCACCCCTCAAACCCGCTTGCGGTGACCCGAAAAAATCTGCGTGCCGCTGCCGCGACTGTACTTGATTTTTTCGACCGCTGCGCCTTCCTCGCATTGCTTCATCCGCCCCCGGCGGCGCAATGCTCGTCATCCCCCAATCCCCCCTGTTCCCCTCCCGCAGATCAGAGATCTGAGGGGCAGCGCGGCTGATCTGCAGGGGGGCGGCGTCCTCGACGCCCCGCTTCCAACAGCCCCAAATGACATTTGGGGGGGATGGCGGGGTTTGGGGTGGATAAGGGGGGAGGGGAACCCCAAGAGCGCCGAGGTACGAGGCGCACGGAACGTCCCGCAGTAGGGGTTCCCCGCCGCGAACTGGAGAGCGGTGGGGGTTCCCGTAGGGACTCCGAAACTATTCACTATTCACTCTTACCTATTACCTGCGCCTCCGTCCTATGGTCAAAAAAACCAATAGCATTGGTGGCGGTACCGGGATTCCCGTAGAGGTTCCGAATCGAGAATTTTTGATTCCGGAACGTTTTTTTCAACTTTTTTCACTTTCCCTATTGACAAATCGTTGTTTGCGTGGTATAATGCGTTGCCACAATAAAGCAGGACTCCCGTCCTCACCTTGAGTGTCATTTATGACGCCGGGTCAATAAAGCGCGTTTTTCGGCGTGTTTTTTCGGACGGGGATAATATCCCGTCTTTTTTGTGCAATCAAACCGGGAGGTGCGCTAACATCAGCACGAACAAAGATAACACCCTTATAAACGACGATATCGAACTTTCGTCCGTACGCCTCATCGACGAGGACGGCAAGCCGCTCGGCATCGTCAGCTCGGACCGGGCCAAGGAGCTCGCGTACGAAAAAAATCTGGACCTCGTCCTCATCGCCCCGCAGGCGGATCCGCCCGTATGCCGCATCATGGACTACGGCAAATTCCGTTTCGACAAGATCAAAAAAGAAAAGGAATCCCGCAAGAAGCAGCAGAGCGCCGAGACGAAGCAGATCCAGCTGTCCATAGTTATCGGAGACAACGACTTCAACACCAAGCTCAATCACGCCAACAGGTTTTTGAAGAACGGTGACAAAGTCCGCGTCGTGGTAAGATTCAGAAGCAGACAGATCCAGCACAAGGATCTCGGCTACGCGATACTTGAAAGGTTCGCCGCCGGCTGCGCCGAAAACGGCGTCTGCGACAAGCCCCCGGTGGAGGAGGGCAGGAATCTGTCCGCTCTCATCGTTCCGCTCAAGCCCGATCAGAAAAAGGCGAAGGCGGAGTCAAAACAGGAAAATAATTAAATCACAAAGAGGAGCTATACAATGGGAAAGATCAAAACGCATAAGGCGTCAGCGAAGAGATTCAGCCTTACCGGTACCGGCAAGGTGAAGATCAACCATACGAACCGCCGTCACAAGACCGGACTCAAACCGACAAAACGCAAGAGAGACCTCCGCAAGCAGGGATATCTTGACGAATCGTTTGCAAGAAACGTCAGAAAAATGATCAACGATTAAGGAGGCAGCATAAAATGGCAAGAGTAAAAGGCGCATTGGCCACACGTAAAAGAAGAAAGAATATATTAAAGGCTGCCAAAGGCTACTGGGGTGCAAAATCGAAGCACTTCAAGATGGCCAAAGAGCAGGTATTAAAAAGCGGCAACTATGCTTTCACCGGCAGAAAGCTGAAGAAGAGAGATTTCAGAAGACTCTGGATCACCAGAATCTCCGCCGAAGCGAAGAACAACGGAATGAATTATTCCACCCTTATGAACGGTCTGAAGCTCGCGGGCGTCACGCTCAACCGCAAGATGCTCTCTGAGCTCGCAGTATCCGACAAAGAGGCGTTCACCTCCCTCTGCGAGAAGGCGAAGGCCGCGAGAGCCTGAATAAAACGAGAAACTGTCACTTTATAGCGACAGTTTCTTTGATATCCCCCTTTTTGAAAAAGGAGTCGTAAAAAGTGCGTATAAGCAGCAGGAACAACGCCGTGATAGTCGCGGCGGCAAAGCTGAACGACAAGAAGCACCGGGACGGGACCGGGCGCTTCCTTCTTCACGGCAGGAAGCTGATAGACGAAGCTCTGTCAGCCGGTGTTTGTGTCGCCGCCGTATATGCGGAGCCGGAACGGGAAGAATACGCGCGTCGTATCGCCTCGGAAACGGGCGCGGCGCTTTATATAACCGAACCGCACGTTTTTGAAAAGCTGACGGATCAGCAGGCGCCCGAAGGCGTCTGTGCCGAAGCGGTAATGCCCGAGCGGTCGTTTGATCCGAAACCCGGCTCGTTCGTCCTCGTCTGTGACAGGCTTTCCGACCCCGGCAACCTCGGATCCGTGCTTCGCTCCGCGAGAGCGTTTCACGCGGATCACGTAGTGCTGTCGGCCGGCTGCGCCGATCTGTATTCGCCGAAGGTCCAGCGCGGAGCGATGGGGGCGGCGCTGTGCCGCAATATCGTGACCGGCGCCGACTCGCTGCGGACGGTGAGCGATCTGCGCTCGCGCGGATTCACCGTTTACGCGGCGGCGCTGCACACCGACGCCGTACCGCTTTCACGCGCCGATCTTTCCGGCAGCTGCGCCGTGATAATCGGCAACGAGGGCGGCGGGCTCGGCGAAGAGGTCGTCCGCGCCGCGGACCGCGCCCTGCTTATCGAAATGGAGCCGGGCTGCGAATCGCTCAACGCCGCCGTCGCCGCGTCGGTCATCATGTACCGCCGCTATACGGGGGGCTGATATGTCTTATTCCGAATCGCTTTACGGCATCTGGCTTTCGCTGCGTTATTCCGCGGGCGATCCGACGCCGGGAAAACTGCTGAGGAGCCTCCGCACCGCCGCGGCGGTATACCGCGCTGAGCGTGAATTCCTGTATTCTCTCGGCTTTTCGGCGAAGGAGGTGCGGCCGCTTTCCGCGAAAAGTCTCGAGGCGGCGGAACGCATCGCCGTTTCCTGCGCTTCAAAGGGCATAGAGGTGATACAGTATTCCGATCCGGGATATCCGATCCAGTTCATGCAGCTTGACGCGCCGCCGCCGGTGATTTACTGCCGCGGCACGCTTCCCGCGTGCGATTCGGAGCTTTTCATCTCCGCCGTCGGCACGCGCCGCATGAGCGACACGGGAAGGCTCAACGCGCACAAGCTCTGTTTCGATCTCGCCGCCGCAGGCGCCGTGATCGTTTCGGGCATGGCGCGGGGCATCGACTCCGTGTGTCATCAGGGAGCGATCGACGGAGGCGGCAGGACCGTCGCCGTGCTCGGCTGCGGCTGCGACGTCGTCTATCCGCCGGAGAATTCGTATCTTTACGGCGTGATAACGGACAACGGCGCGGTGATATCCGAATATCCGCCCGGCGAGGAGCCGAAGGCGGAGAATTTTCCTGTAAGGAACAGACTTATCGCCGCTCTCGGCGCCGCCACAGTCATAGTGGAGGCCGGGATCGGCAGCGGAGCCCTGATCACAGCCGACCGCGCTTCGTCTCTCGGCAGGACGGTCTACGCCGTGCCGGGACCGATAAACACGCCCTCGGCAAAGGGCTCGAATCTGCTTCTCAAACGCGGCGCCGCGCTCTGCACCGGCGCCGAGGACATACTTTCCGAATACGAGCTGTCTTTCCCCGAAAAGGTAAGGATAGAGCGAATTACGGAAAAAAGATACTTCATAGGCGACTATTCGGAGCACTCCGGCGGCGAAAATGAGGCAGAGGCCGCGGTGAAGAACACCGGCGCCGAGATCGCCGGTATGAAGATAAGCCGCGCATCGGAGCTGACCGGCGAGTCGCGGCGCATCTACGAGACGCTGCTCAGAAACGGAGCCGCGTCCCCGGAGGAGCTTTCGGCGGGCACCGACATGTCGGCGGTCGTCTACACGCTCACGCTGCTTGAGATAGGCGGCTACGTGACCGCTCTGCCGGGCGGAAAATACGCGATAAAATAATACGGCGCAATACGCCGTCCAGTCCATCAGAAACAAAGGTCAATATATGTCAAATCTTGTGATCATAGAATCTCCCGGAAAAACCAAGGCGCTCGAGAACTACCTCGGCAAAGGGTATAAGGTCGTGGCGTCGATAGGCCACGTCAGAGACCTGCCGAAGAGCGCGCTGGGAGTCGATATAGAAAACGGCTTTGCCGCAAAATACGTAAATATAAGGGAAAAGACCGATCTCTGCACGATGCTTCGCAACGAAGCGCGCAAGGCGGACGTCGTATATCTGGCGACGGACCCCGACCGTGAGGGAGAGGCGATCTCGTGGCATCTGCTGTCCGTCATTGACGTGCCGGAGAGCAAGATCCGCCGCGTCACGTTCAACGAAATAACGAAAAACGCCGTCAAGGCGGGCATGGCCTCGCCGCGCGGCATAGATATGGACCTCGTGAATTCACAGCAGACGAGGCGCATACTCGACAGGATCGTCGGGTATAAGCTCAGTCCGTTCCTGTGGCGCACGATCCGCTCCGGCCTGTCGGCGGGACGCGTTCAGTCGGTCGCCGCGAGGATCGTCGTAGACCGCGAGAACGAGATCAGATCTTTCGTCCCCGAGGAATACTGGAAGATCGAGGCGACGCTTAAAACCGGCGACGGCAAGAGCTTCACCGCGCATTATTTCGGCAGAAACGGAGAAAAAGAGGATCTGCACGACAGCGAGGCGGCTCAGAGAGTATACGATGCGACGGTAAATTCTCCGTTCACCGTCAGCAGCGTCAAAAAGAGCACGAAAACACGCTCGCCGCAGCCGCCGTTCACGACCTCGACGATGCTTCAGGATGCTTCGAGAAAGCTGAATTTCCAGTCGTCGAAGACGATGAAGGTCGCGCAGGAGCTGTACGAAGGCGTAGACCTCGGCCCCGAGCGCGGAGGCTCGCAGGGTCTTATCACGTATATGAGAACGGATTCCGTCCGCATCTCGGACGAAGCCGTCGCCGCCGTCCGCGCGCTGATCGGCCGCGAATACGGCGATAAATATCTGCCGGGCAAGCCGAGGACGTTCAGAACGAAAGCTTCGGCGCAGGATGCGCACGAGGCGATCAGACCTTCTCACGTCGAGAACCGCCCGGACGATATCAGGGGATATCTGAGCACGGATCAGTATAAGCTGTATAAGCTCATCTGGGAGCGCTTCGTCGCCTGCCAGATGGAGGCCGCGACGTTCGACGTCGTCAACGCCGTAATAGATTCCGCCGGATACGAATATCACGCGTCCGGCAGCACGCCGAAGTTCAGAGGCTACCTCGCGCTTTACGAGGAGAGCACGGACGCGGCGAAGGAGAAGGAAGAAAAGCTCCCGCCGCTCTCCAAAGGCGACGCGCTGACGCTGATCAAACTCAGCCCGGAGCAGAAATTCACCGAGCCGCCCCCGAGATATACGGAAGCGTCGCTTATGAAGTACCTCGAGGAACAGGGGATCGGCCGTCCGAGCACGATCACGCCGACGATCACGACGATAATATCGCGCGGATACGTCAGCCGTGAGGGCAAAACGCTGGCGGCGACGGAGCTCGGCGAGCTCACCGTGGCGCTCATGAAGGACAATTTCCCGGACATCATCGACATCCGCTTCACCGCCGGCATGGAAAACAAGCTCGACGATATCGCGAGCGGCAAGGCGACGATGGAAAAGGTGCTCGGCGGGTTCTGGGTCACGTTCTCCGAGGATCTGAAGAAAGCGGAGCAGAAGGCCGGCGAGCATAAGGGCGAATACGCGGAGCACACGGACATCGTCTGCGAAAAATGCGGCGCGAAAATGATAGTGAAGAGCGGAAGATTCGGCAAATTCGCCGCCTGCCCGAACTATCCCGAGTGCAAGAACACCGTAAAGCTCGACAAAGAGGGACGCCCGGTGGCGAAGCGCGAAAAACAGGAGCCGGAGAAGACCGACATAATCTGCGACAAGTGCGGCGGCGCGATGGTGCTGCGCCACGGCAGGTTCGGCGACTTCTATTCTTGCTCGAATTTCCCGAGGTGCCGCAACACGAAGCCGGTGGAAAGCACGGCCGACGCCGTCTGCCCCGACTGCGGCAGACCGGTCGTGAAGAAGTATTCGAAAAAAGGCCAGTTCTACGCCTGCACCGGATATCCGGAGTGCAAATTTTCGACGTCATGCAAGCCGTCGGATAAAAAATGCCCCGCGTGCGGAAAGAACATGTTCGAAAAGAAAAACGGCGCTCTGATGTGCCTGTACAAGGAGTGCCCGTCGAACAAAGGAAAGGGTTAAGATATGAACGTCAGATCGGCAAAAACGTTTCTCCACGTCAGCAACGCCCTGATCTCGCTTCTGTGCGTCGCCGCGATAGTCTGCTACCTCGTGCTGCCCGTCTTCACGGTCAGGGTCAGGATGCAGATCACACCGGAGCTCGCGAAAGCCGCTGTGTCCGGCCTCGGCGAGATGTCGGCGACGGCGGAACAGATACTGAAAGGACTGAGCGATGATGACGCCGGGATCGGACTGACTTATTCGGTCAGTACGATGACGCTTCTGCGGGCGATCTTCGGCGGCGGCAGCGCCGTGATCGAGGACGCGGCGGACGAGGCGGTCGATCAGATCATCGCTTCGGTCGACGGCTTTGTCGATACAGCGGCTCCGGCGGCGGTCAAGGCTTATTCCGAGTCGATACTGAAATCTCAGATCGTGACTATGGTAAGGGAGAGCGAGGGAAAGGACCCCGTTCAGGACGAAGATGAGCTTGAACGCGAATACGATAAGATCATGGACGAACTCGGCGAGGACGGAAAGGCCCGAGCCGCGTCGCTGATCGAACGCATCGTGCAGGCTGTCATGGCCGAGGACGCGACGGTCGATTCAGTCACGGATACGGTGATGTCGAGCGTTGACGAGGCGGTGCAGATCATCTCCGGAAGCGAAAAATACGCGGGATACGTCACAGGGTTCGACGAAAGCTCAAAAGCGGAGCTTGACTCGGGACTGCGCGAATTTTTAAAGACTTTCGCGGACGGGGACGGAAAACTGCAGATGAAGGAAGCGCTGCTGAACGTACTGCTCGGAGCCGTCAGCGAAGAGCTCGGCGGACTGACACGCGCAGACGCGCCGTCGTACACGTTTACGTCGCTCGGCTCGCAGAAGGAAAGCGGGACGAACGAACAGCTGAGCGAAAAGCTCAGATCGCAGATCAAAGGGCTTATCAGTAAAAATCTGTCCGTACAGACGATGCAGATCATAGGGAACGTGTTCGCCGTGCTCGGCGTGCTCGCTATAGTAACGATGCTGATGCTCGCGTATCCGGTCATCCGTACGCTGACGAAGATAGGCGCGAAGAACCCGGGATTCAATCTCACGCTGCCGATACTCGGAGGTATATTCCCGTATACGTTCGCGGTGATACTGCCCGCGGCCGCGACGGCAGCCGTTAAAGGCGCCGCGGCGTCCGGTGCGTTCAATATACCGGAAGCGGCGGCAGCCGCCGTGAAAGCGGTGAGGATAGGATACGCGTCCGGCACGTCCGTCGCGTTCATCGCCGCAATAATAATTCTCGCGTTCGGATTCGTGTACGCGCATAAGAGAAGAGAACTCGCAAAGGCGCTGAAACAGCAGCCGGTGCAGAGATATACGAATATGTGACCGCCCGGAAAAGGGCAAAAAGCTGCCGCAGCCGCGGCGGCTTTTTTTGTGAAGTGTTTTGCAAGGAGTCGGCTGACGCCGCCGTTCTTGGTGGGTCCCCACCCCTCAAACCCG
>JAGDCE010000223.1 GCA_017958705.1 Clostridia bacterium | reverse complement strand
GGCATTGTTCAGCTCGTACAGCACGAAGCTCTTGACGCGGCAACCGAAGGCTTTAAAAAAGCTCTTACCGTTAAACTCGGTGAAGACAGCGTAACGTTTGATTATCAGAACGCGTCCGGTGATACGGCAAACTGCACCACGATAGTAAACGGCTTTGTTGCAAACAAAGTAGACCTTATAATGGCTAACGCGACTCCGGCTCTTCAGGCGGCTTACAACGCCACCCAGACCATTCCGATACTCGGCACGTCGGTTACCGAATACGGCGTTGCTCTCGGTATTGAGAACCTCAACGGCACGGTAGGCGCAAACGTTTCCGGTACTTCCGATCTGGCTCCGCTCGACGAGCAGGCTCAGATGATAGTCGACTTGTTCCCCGAGGCAAAGACGGTCGGACTTCTTTACTGCAATGCAGAGGCAAACTCTCAGTATCAGGTAAAGGTCGTCAAGGAATGCCTTGAAGCAAAGGGAATAACCTGCAAGACCTACACGTTCAGCGACAGCAACGACATTTCAGCCGTTACGACAGCCGCCGCCGCGGAAATAGACGTTTTATACATCCCGACGGATAACGCGGCAGCCGCTTCCGCCGAAATAATAGGCAATATTTTAAGAGATAAAAAGATACCCGCTATAGCAGGTGAGGAAGGCATATGCGCAAAGTGCGGCGTAGCCACGCATTCAATAAGCTACTACGATCTCGGCTACAAGACCGGTGAAATGGCCGCCGAAGTCCTGACCGGCAGCAAAAAGATCGAAGAAATGCCGATAGCCTACGCTCCCACGACGAAGAAATACAACAAGGATTTTGCCGACGTGCTCGGGATCACGATGCCCGAAGGCTACGAAGCGATAAAATAAAAACGGTCATACAAAGGATCTTTCAAAATGGGTAATTTTCTCGGAAGCATGCCCGGCGCCGTTGCACAGGGCCTCATCTGGGGCATAATGGCGGTCGGCGTATACATAACTTTCCGTATACTCGATATAGCGGACCTCACGGTCGACGGCTCGGTCTGCACCGGCGCCGCCGTCTGCGCGGTGCTCGTGATAAACGGCGTGAACGTCTGGGTCGCGATGCTCGCGGCGCTCGCCGCGGGGATCATAGCCGGGTGCGTCACGTGGTTCTTCCACGTCGTGCTCGGCATCCCGGCGATACTCGCCGGCATACTCACGCAGCTGATGCTCTGGTCCGCTAACCTTAAAATAATGGGCGGCGCAAACGTCGCCGTGTCCGCGAGACAGTTCGAGGGCATCGTCTTCACGCAGATGGACGTCGGCGGCTCGCTGATCTGGCTCGCCGTCACCGCCGCCGTGATAATCGGGGCGCTGTACCTGTTCTTCGGCACCGAGATCGGCTGCGCGATACGCGCGACCGGCTGCAACGGCGTCATGAGCCGCGCGCAGGGCATAAACACCAACGTTATGAAGCTGCTCGGGCTCGCGCTGTCAAACGGCATAGTCGCGCTCGCGGGCGCGGTGCTCTGCCAGTATCAGGGCTTTTCGGATATCAATATGGGCAAAGGCGCGATCGTCACGGGGCTCGCCTCCGTGATAATCGGCGAGGCCGTCGTGCGCAAGATCGGCAAAAACTTTGCACTGAAGCTCGCCGGAGTCTTCGCCGGATCGGTGATATACTGGATCGTATATCAGACCGTCGTTTTCCTCAAGCTCGACACGGACCTGCTCAAAATGCTTTCCGCGCTGCTCGTGGCGCTGTTCCTCGGCGTCCCGTATCTGAAAAAGCAGTTCGGGATTAAGTCTTCACGCGGAGGTGCGGCAAATGGAAAATAAAGTCATGCTGCAGCTGACCGGGATAGTGAAGAAATTCAACGCCGGTACCGTAAATGAAAAGATCGCGTTAAACGGCCTCGATCTGACGCTTCACGAAGGCGATTTCGTCACCGTCATAGGCGGCAACGGCGCCGGCAAAAGCACGATGCTGAACGCCATTTCGGGCGCCTGGCGCGTCGACGGCGGCACCGTCGTGCTCGACGGGCAGGACATCACTTCCCTGCCGGAATACAAACGCTCCGTGTTTTTGGGCAGAGTCTTCCAGGACCCGATGATGGGCACCGCGGCGGATATGCAGATCGAGGAGAATCTCGCGCTCGCGTCAAGGCGCGGCAAACGCAAAACGCTCGCACCGGGGATAAGAAAGGCGGAGCGCGCGGGATACCGCGAGATGCTCTCAGAGCTCGGGCTCGGTCTTGAAGACAGGCTTTCCGTCAAGGTCGGCACGCTCTCGGGCGGCCAGCGCCAGGCGCTGACGCTGCTGATGGCGGCGATGCGCGAGCCGAAGCTGCTTTTGCTCGACGAGCACACGGCGGCGCTCGACCCGAAGACCGCGGCCAAAGTGCTGGAGATAACCGACCGCATCATAAACGAGAGGAAGCTCACCGCGCTGATGATCACGCACAACATGAAGGACGCGATCGCGCACGGCAACCGCCTCATAATGATGCACGAG
>JAGDCE010000222.1 GCA_017958705.1 Clostridia bacterium | reverse complement strand
GCTCAGTACACCTACACGTTCGCAGGCTGGAGACCCGAGGTCTCGTCTGTAACGGGCGACGTCACTTATACGGCAACGTATGAAGCGACAGTCAATACTTACGAGGTCACGTTCAGCGTGAACGGCGTGACCGAGGTCGTGACCGCGGCGTACGGCGAGGCTGTCGCGGCTCCCGCAGATCCCACGCTGGAAGGCAGCGACTTCACCGGATGGTTCACGGATGCCGAATGCACCGTACCTGCAGACCTCACGCAGCCGATCACCGGCAATATGACGGTCTACGCAGGATTTGAAGGCATAGTCTACACGGTCGAAGGCAGCGCCGCCTGGAGCGCCGACGATATGCGCGATATCGGTCTCACCGTACACCGCAACCGCAGAGACGAAGACACGTTCGGTCTGTTCAAAGGACTCATCTTCGACGGCGAAGAAGTCGATCCCTCGTACTATACCGCCGAACAGGGCAGCGTCAAGCTGACCGTGAAGAGCGAGCTCTTCGAGGAGATGCCGAGCGGCACTTACGATCTGGTCGTTGTGTTCAACGACGGCACCGTGACGACCAAGGTGACTATAGAGCAGAAATCCGTGGCTCCGCCCACCGGAGAACCGGTACAGATCGCGGTCTGCGCGACTCTGGCATTGACGTCGCTTGCGGCCTTCCTTGTGATCGCGAGAAAGATCCGCCGCGGAAAAGCGGACTATTGATCGAGATACGCGATAGATAAATAGCATGAATAAGGCTCCCCGCCGTCCGGCGGGGAGTTTTTCTTGCATTTTATATACGTAAATTGCGCGAAACGTCAGATTTTTGTTTGAATTGCCTATTGACATAGTAGGCAAATAGTGGTATAATACTGCCAGACCGGGAAAGGAGAGACCGAAATGACGATTTATGCGGACAACGCCGCCACTACAAAAATGAGCCGCGCGGCGATAGAGGCGATGATGCCTTATCTGTCGGATAATTTCTACAATCCGTCAAGTTTGTACTCCGCCGGACAGCGCGCAAAAGAAGCGCTCGAGTGTGCCAGGGAGACGGTCGCGCGATGTATCGGCGCCGAAGCAAAGGAGATCATATTTACGTCGGGCGGATCTGAATCCGACAATCAGGCTCTTATCAGCGCGGCGTCCGCCGGCGCAAGAGCGGGAAAACGTCATATCGTGACGGACGGCATTGAACATCACGCTGTTCTGAACATGCTGAAAAAGCTGAAAAAAGACGGATTTGAAATTACGTATCTGCCGGTGCACGAAAACGGTATCGTCAGACCGGAAGAACTCGAAGCGGCGCTCCGGGACGACACGTGTCTTGTGAGCGTGATGTACGCTAACAACGAGATCGGAACGATCCAGCCGATACGTGAGATCGGTCGGATCTGCCGTGAGCACGGCGTGGTCTTTCATACGGACGCGGTGCAGGCGGTCGGTCATATCCCGGTCGACGTCAAAGACGATAACATAGATATGCTCTCGGCTTCGGCGCATAAATTCCACGGGCCGAAAGGCGTGGGATTTCTATATGTCAGAAAAGGTATCAGGCTCACGAGCTTTATCGAGGGTGGAGCGCAGGAGCGCGGGCGCCGCGCCGGCACAGAAAACGTGGCCGGTATCGTATCGGCAGCCGCGGCGCTCAAAGAATCGGTATCGTCGATCGGCGAAGTTTCCGCGAGGATCACGGCACTGCGCGACAGATTGATAAAAGGTCTGTCCGAAATACCTCATTCGGCACTCAACGGCGACGCCGAAAACCGGCTGCCGTCGAACGTTAACTTCTGTTTTGAGGGCATCGAGGGAGAATCGCTTCTGCTTCTGCTCGACGACAAGGGGATCTGCGCATCGTCCGGCTCCGCGTGTACGTCCGGATCGCTTGATCCGAGCCACGTACTGCTTGCGATCGGAAGAACGCATGACGTCGCGCACGGTTCACTGAGGCTGACGCTCGGCGACGACGCGACAGAAGAGGAGATCGATTACATAATAGCTTCCGTTAAAGACGTCGTCACGCGTCTGCGCGGGTTCTCGCCGGTATGGCGCGACCTCTGTTCCGGTAAGCTTCAGCATATATTGTAAAGGAGAGAACTGAAATGGCATTGTACAGCGAAAAAGTGATGGATCACTTCCGCAATCCGAGAAACGTCGGCGTGATAGAAGATGCGGACGGCATAGGCGAGGTCGGCAACGCCCGCTGCGGCGACATTATGAAGATGTATCTTAAAATTAAAGATGATATAATAGAAGACGTCAAATTCGAGACGTTCGGATGCGGCAGCGCGATAGCGTCAAGCTCTATGGCGACCGAGCTTATAAAAGGTCAGCCCGTATCCGAAGCGATGAAACTGACGAACAAAGCCGTCGCGGAAGCGCTCGACGGTCTGCCGGACTACAAAATGCACTGTTCGGTCCTCGCCGAGGAAGCAATAGAAAAAGCGCTTGAAGATTATTTCGAAAAACACCCCAATAAAAGAAAGGATGTATAAAATGGCTTACAAATTTGAAACGCTCCAGCTCCACGTAGGACAGGAGCAGGCGGATCCCGCTACCGATTCAAGAGCGGTCCCGATTTATCAGACGACGAGCTATGTATTTCACAACAGCGCCCACGCCGCAGCCCGCTTCGGTCTTGCGGACGCCGGCAACATATACGGCAGATTAACGAATTCCACTCAGGACGTACTTGAAAAGCGCGTTGCCGCGCTTGAAGGCGGCGTCGCGGCTCTGGCGCTCGCGTCGGGTGCGGCGGCGATAACGTACACGATAGAAGCGCTCGCACGGCAGGGCGAACATATAGTCGCGCAGAAGACGATATACGGCGGCAGCTACAACCTGCTCGCTCATACGCTGCCGCAGTTCGGCGTCGAAACGACTTTCGTCGACGTACACGACCTTAACGAGGTCAAATCGGCGATAAGGCCGAATACAAAGGCGATATTCATCGAAACGCTCGGCAATCCGAACAGCGACATACCCGATATCGAAGCGATCTCGGAGATCGCGCACGCGCACGGCATCCCGGTCGTTATTGACAACACTTTCGGCACGCCGTATCTTATCCGTCCGATAGAGCACGGAGCGGATATAGTCGTCCATTCGGCGACGAAATTCTTGGGTGGCCACGGCACCACGCTCGGCGGCATCATCGTCGACGGCGGAAAATTCGAATGGACGCCGGAGAAGTATCCCGGCATTGCCGCGCCGAACCCGAGCTATCACGGCGTTTCGTTTACCGCGGCGGCAGGTGCGGCGGCTTTCGTAACGTATATCCGCGCGATACTGCTGCGCGACACGGGCGCCGCGATCTCGCCGTTCAACGCGTTCCTTCTGCTGCAGGGCATCGAGACGCTGTCTCTGCGGCTTGAACGCCATGCGGAGAACACGAAAAAGGTCGTTGAGTATTTATCCGCTCATCCGCTTGTAGAGCGGGTAAACCACCCGTCTCTGCCGGATCATCCGCAGCATGCGCTGTATAACAGATATTTCCCGAACGGCGGCGCGTCGATATTCACTTTCGATATCAAAGGAGGCAAAGAAGAGGCGTGGAAATTCATAGATAATCTGAAGATATTCTCGCTTCTCGCAAACGTGGCGGACGTAAAGTCGCTCGTCATTCACCCCGCCTCGACAACGCATTCGCAGTTATCGGATGAAGAACTTGAAAAGAACGATATACACCAGAGCACAATCAGACTGTCGATCGGCACGGAACATATAGACGATATAATCGCCGATCTTGAAAACGGCTTTGCCGCACTGAAATAATAAGGAGAATCAAAATGTCAAAGATTTATAAAGGAGCAATAGAACTCATAGGCAACACGCCTCTCGTTGAGGTGTCGAACCTTGAAAAAGAACTCGGACTTGAAGCGACGCTTATCGTCAAGCTTGAATACTTCAACCCCGCCGGATCGGTAAAGGACAGGATCGCAAAGGCGATGATCGAGGACGCGGAGGAAAAGGGACTGCTGAAAGAAGGCTCTGTCATAATCGAGCCGACGTCCGGCAACACCGGCATAGGCCTCGCCGCGATAGCCGCGGCAAAAGGCTACCGCATAATCCTGACGATGCCCGAAACGATGAGCGTCGAGCGCAGAAACATACTCAAAGCCTACGGCGCGGAAATCGTCCTGACTGAAGGCGCGAAGGGCATGAAAGGCGCTATCGCAAAAGCCGAAGAGCTCGCCGCCGAAATACCGGACGGCTTTATTCCCGGCCAGTTCGTCAACCCGGCAAACCCCGCGATCCACAAAGCGACGACCGGTCCCGAGATCTGGGCGGACACCGACGGTGCGGTCGATATTTTCATCGCCGGCGTCGGAACCGGCGGAACGATCACGGGCGTCGGGGAATACCTGAAAGAGCAAAAGCCGGAAGTGAAGATTGTCGC
>JAGDCE010000221.1 GCA_017958705.1 Clostridia bacterium | reverse complement strand
CCGATTCGCGCAGCCCGGACGATACGGCGGACGCATCGGGAGAAGGCTCCGAGGCTGTTGTCCCCGACGCCGCGATATACGCAGAATGCGACCTCAAATTGTCCGGAAAAGGAACACTGGTCGTCGACGCAAACTGCGACAACGGCATTAAGACTAAAGACGATATGACGGTTAAAAATATCACTTTGAAAGTCACCGCGTCCGGGAACGCGCTTAAGGGCAACGATTCCGTTTCGATCGAGTCCGGGAATCTGATACTTATTTCGACCGAAGGCGACGGGCTCAAGACGTCATCCACCGACCTGTCTTCAAAGGGCAAGCAGCGCGGAACGGTGACGATCAGCGGCGGTCAGGTCGATATTTACTCGGCGAAAGACGGCATCAGCGCGGCATACGACGCCGTGATCGACGGCAGCGCGGTAGTGAACATATTTACCGCGTCATATTCCGACTATTCAGGCAGCAGCGCCGCCGGGAGCAATATGTATCTGATCGTTCCAAAGGGGTCGTACTTTACTTCGCTCGATTATTATGCGTTCTTTTACAACGAAAACGGCGATTTTGACGCCGATTCAGGTGCAAAATGGGTAAAATGCACGTACGAAACTATGGTCTACAGCGGGCGCAGCGCGTCGTACTACGGGCTGAAGCTGAAGGCGCCGGAGGGGTATGCGAGCGTGCGCTTCTGCACGGTAAAATCAGGCGAAAAACCGTCCGGGAGCAGCGTCGTGTCATCCACGTCGGGAGGCGCAGTAAACAATTCAATGAACGCCTACCTGATCTCTTCGGTAAGTTCCGGCTCGATCAGCGGCGACTGGGTCATGCTGAGTTCCGGGTCAGGAAATTCGTCCAAGACCACGTATTCGTCGAAGGGCATAAAGGCGTACAACGAAATTCAGATCCTCGGCGGAACAATCAACATATCGTGCGGCGACGACGGACTCCATGCGAATAATGACGAAAAGCTTGAAAACGGCAGCTACGGCGCGGGCAACGTTACCGTCTCCGGCGGGACGCTCACCATCAACGCCGCGGACGACGGAATGCACGCGGACAACGTATTGACCATAAGCGGCGGCACGGTCAATATCCAGAAGTCTCATGAAGGGCTCGAGGGCAACGTGATCAATATTGCCGGAGGCTCCACGTTCGTCTATGGCAGCGACGACGGCGTAAATGCCTGCCGCGGTTCTTCCGGCCCGCTCGTCAACATTACCGGCGGCTACCTTGACGTCACCACTCCGTCCGGCGATACCGACGGCATCGACTCAAACGGCAGCATCACTATGAGCGGCGGCTTCGTCATCGTTAAAGGCGGCAGCAGCCAGGGCGGCATGGCGGGTTCGGTCGACCTCGACGGGACGCTTAAAGTTACGGGCGGAACGATCATCGCACTCGGCGGCATCTGCGAAACGCCCGGTTCGGGCTCGGTCAATACATACATAAACAGCGGTACTTCTTTCCAGGCCGGTTCGTACAGCCTTGTCGATTCGTCCGGCTCCGAACTCGCTTCGTTCACGCTCGCGGGCAATTATTCTTCCGTATGGCTTGCTTCAGATCAGCTTTCGCTGAACTGCAAGTACGTGCTTAAACGCGGCTCCGACAACGTCCTTGAATGGACTCAGTCGTCGTCAACAGTTGGTTCTGGCGGTCAGAGCGGACACGGAGGCTGGGGCGGTCCCGGCGGCTGGGGCGGCCCGGGAGGGAGAAGGTAGAATGCCTGAGAAAAACAGCATGAAAAAGCAGCAGAATATTGTCACCCACCCGTTCGGACCGGTATACGACTGCAACTCAACAGTGCTTGTCCTCGGGACGCTGCCATCGGACAGATCGCGCGAGGATGGTTTATACTTAGCGCATCCCACAAACCAGTTCTGGAGATTGAGCGCTGCCGTTTG
>JAGDCE010000220.1 GCA_017958705.1 Clostridia bacterium | reverse complement strand
GACGGTTTTAACGACCTTCGTGATCGTTGCCGCTAATATCTTGAATAATGACCGCAGATAAAAAAAACGCCTCCCATTGCAAGGTACTCTAAAGGACAGTGAATGAAAACCGGCTGAAGTAAGGAAGAAAAACCTTATTTCAGCCGGTATTTTGTCGCATACCTCTGCAAGCAGGACGTTTGTGTGCCAAACGCCATAGAAACAGTTTACAGTTATGATTGCACGCGATGCGTGCAAGTTATGAGTTGAAGCTTCGCTTCAACGTTATGATATGAGTTTCGCAAACGTGCCGCAGGCACTCATATCTTGCAAAGCAATCATAACGCGCGCCGGCGCTCATAACGTTTCGCGTCAGCGAAACTCATAACTGCCGACTGTCCTTAAGAACAGTCGGCGATCCGGCGGCGTTTTTTTGTTATTTGGATTTTTTCTTCTTTCCGGGACTTGTCAGTTTTCTTCCGAGTAAGAATATGCCGTAAAGCACGTGCGCGACGGCGATCATGATAAGCCCCATAACGAGCGCGAATACCGGTCTGCCGTACTTCGGGACTATCGCGTCCCACATAACGGCGAGTATGCCGACGTCGGAGCGCGTGCCGATGAACATGTAGTTGACGTTGAACGCCCCGTCGATGAAGTATATCGGCACCGAGAATACGGCGATGAAAAGAAGCCCGATCCACACGCCTTTATAGCTCGGCACGATCTCGCCCGCCATAAGCAGCCAGATGAAGAACGCGATTATAAGCGCGTGGAAGATGAACGTGTGCAGGCAGTAGAAGTTCCACCACGGATACATCGTCGAGCTCGGGAAGACGACCGCGAGGATCGCTGCGGGGAAAAACGCGTACGCGAAGACCTGACCTATCCCCTTCATCCTCGGCCACAGCGCGTACACGAGCACGGCGAGGCCGGCGGCGCTGCACAGATGCAGCGGTACGAATTCGAGTATCTTGACGCCGTTAAGGCCCATCACGATGATCTTCAGATATTCGAGTATGACGATCAGCAGTCCGCAGGATTTGCGCATCAGGTCTCTGCCGCGCTCGTCGCGGCTCTTGTAAAACAGCCCGGTCAGCACGCAGAAAGCGGCGATGCCGAGCAGCCATATCAGGTGCCCCGCCGAAAAGGTTTTGAACCCGATCGAAAGCCCCTGTTCGTATATCTGATCTCTGTGTATAAAGAAATAATTCATAAAATCGACTCCGTTATTTGATCTGCAGTCATTATAACACAACACGGCGCGGGTTGTCAATACCGCCGCCGTTTTTATTTGTTTCATGCCGCGACCGTCATTTCAGCCCGTCGTTTACGTAGCGGCGCAGCGTGTCGCGCACGATGGAGTCGACAAGCTCGCCGCGGCTTTTGAAGCCCTCCGGGATAGACACCATGAGATACCACGCGCCGGGGTAATCCCAGACGTTCGTGAAATACGATTCGACCGGATTGCGGTCGACCACAGAGTTGATGCCGGGAACGATCTTTCTGACCTTTGCCAGAGCCTCTTTATGTATCTGCGATCTGAATTCCGCAGCGTCTTTCAGGTCTTTTTCGCTGTAATCGTATGAGGTCAAACCGGATCACCTCTTATACGTAGTATTTGTCGATCCCGCCGTAACCGGAGATCATTTTGTTTTCGCGTGTTTTCTTTATGAAGAAAGCGAGCCGTTTTTCAAATTCCTCCGGGCGTTTTCTCGCGGCGTCTACGTAGGCGACGGGGATCCTTTTGTACGGTTCCGGAAACGCCTGATAATTTTCCCAGACGGCGCCGTCTTTTCGCAGAGCGCCGGTTATATCCTCCGGGAAAACGAACGGCGCGTTTATAAGATCCGCGACGGTTCCTCTCACCTTAGGGTGGATCATTCCCTGACCGTCGAGCCGGATCAGCCGTTCAATATTCGGTCTTGAGTACGGACTGCCTTTTCTGCGCGGCGTGAAGCGGCGCAGCTGATGCGTTTTGTCAAGCGTTCCCGCCGTGCCGTCGATCCAGCCGAAGCAGAGCGCCTCCTCGACCGCGTCGTTATACGAAACGCCCGGCTCGCCGGATGCAAGCGTCGGGAATACGAACCATATCTCTTTTTCACTCTCAAAGTGCTCGGAAAGCCACGCCCGCCACTGACCGCGGTCCGTGCAGGAAAAAATCTTCTTTTCACTCATGAAGGCGCCCTCTCAGATCTTTTTGAACAGCCGTGCGCTCCAGAAATCCATATCGAGCTCGTCTATATAGAAACGGAAAACGGCGCGCCAGTTCTTCGTCGCGGTGCTGAGCACAAGATACTCCGCCTCACCGCGCACGGCGTCCTCCGCACAGCGGAAAAGCGCCGATCCGATACCTTTGCTGCGGCGCGGCGCAGTCACGAATATCTCCTCCACCTCGAAAAACGGCGTGCCCTCCGGCATCACGGACCACATGTTTTTTGAACTGCTGACGTGGCCGAACAGATAGCCGAGCACTTCCCCGCCCTCCTCGGCAAGAAATACGCGGTTGCCTTCGATATCCCCGGCCTTGTTTTCGACGTAGCCGTAACAGCTGTTTTCCGCCGCCCATTCCGCGGACAGGCGGATCAGCTCCCGCATCACCTTTTCGTTTATTTCAGTCTCGTATATATCCATAAATTCTCCTTTACCGGCGCGATCGCTCAATCCGCGTCTCTTTTCTTTCGGTCCGAACGATGCACGTACATGCGTGACAGACATCCGTCGTCTCCGCGGACATCGAACATATACTCCCAGCCGTATTTTTCATAAAAACCGGCGTGATCCGTCAACAGATACAGCGTGTCGCATCCCAGCGCCGCCATATCGTCGCAGACGTACTGAAGCAGAAATCCCGCGATCCCCTGACCGCGGAAGTCCTCGTCGACGTAGACCGCGCACACGTTCGGCGTCAGATCCTTCCGCTCGTGAAAATCGTTTTCGATGACTCCGCATCCGGCGACGATCCGGCTGCCGTGCAATACGACGTACCACTGCGGTATGCCTCCCTCGCTGCCGAGGCAGGAGGTGATGCTTTTTCTGTATACCTCGATCGGCAGGCCCCATCTGTCGGCAAACCATTTTATGATCTCTTCTCCCGCCTGCGGCCGGTCGCGGACGGGGATGCACGCCTCGGCGCGGATCAACTCGATTTTACGGACATCCGATCCATAGATCACGCGTTCTCCGATCCGAAGGCTTTCTTCGTCAACGCCGTATTCATGATGATTGTGATCCGGAGAGTCCCATACGCAGGCGCCGGCGATCACGTCCCCGTTTCCGCACACTACCTTTACCGTCATGTTATCGTATTTTTCAAGTCTTATCATGTTCCCCGCTCCGATCCCGGATACGCGTTTTAACTTTAATTTGAAAGAATGGTTTTACGGCTTCACGTTTCAATACCCGAGGAATTTTTTCAGGGCTTTGTCGGGCAAGAGGTCCTTCTTGCCGAGCCCGAAAGAGTGATCCGGAACGATCTCAAGATAACGGTCCAGAAACTCATCGTAAGTCTTTGCCTCAAAACAGTACGGTGTGATGAAGAAATCCCTGCTGCCGCCGGTCGAACGGTTCCCGGCCGTTACGCTCACCATATAGTCGCCCGACTTCAGCTTGTGGAAAACGTAGCTCTCAAGATTCCAGCCGTGCAGAGTGATATGACCGAAATCGGGAGCATAACTTGCCACGGTTTTATTCTCCCGGAGCGCCAGACTCTGATAGTCGTGCTCAACCCATTCCAAAAACTGTTCGGTGCTTTCGACGTCGTACACCGAATATTCGCTTTCATCCCGGTACCTTCTGACAAATTCCAGATCACCGTCGACCGTTTGTATATCATACTGCCAGGTTTTACTGAGCATCTTTTTATCGAGCCAGCGATAATCCTTTTTTACATTATTGAATGCCTTTTCCACATATACGCTAATGTCTGTGCCGAGTTTGAACTTCTCAGCCGGATTCGACCGTTCAACCGTATCGTGCGTGTATTTGCACAGAAAATCGATGAACTCATCGGCGGTCGCGCCCTCCGTCCAGGGGGTCACTATATCCGAATCGTCATAATAGTTTCGGCTGATCTGACCGAAAACGTATTTTCCGTGCAGCGGCGCGATCTGCCACACCGGAGTCTTCTTTTTCATCATCGTTACGGTCGCCCAGCTGAATTCCTCGCGCAGCTTTTCCAGCGCCTTTTCGTAATATACGTTGATATCCGTTCCGTATTTGAACAGCTCCGGGTCCGTCGAAGGTTTTTTGTTCAGCTTCTTTTCGCGTTTTTTCTCGTTTTCGATTTCAAGCTCCGCCGCGAAGATCTGATCGGTACTCAGCGGCGTCCACGCCCACACCTTGTCCGAGCTGTGGCTCGCCAGCGCCGACGAGTAAATAAATGCTCCTCCGGCTTCGCGCCGCCATTTGTTCCATCTGCCCGCCGCCAGACTTCCGTCCTTCATTATCAAAAGGCAGAACTGCTCCTCTTTCGGGCGTTTTCTGTCGGCAAACGACTTGAAATCCTCAAATTGGACATTGCGGTCGCCCTCTTCTTCTTCGCGACCGATGTTTATCCAGTTTACCCCTTCTGTTTCCAGACTGTCTGTAAGGTCATAGCGGTCAAGAGAATGCCATCTTGCCACCTCTGCGGAATCCACCGTGTCGGCGGTCCCGCGTAAAAAGTAACCTGCCGCGGTACGACCGTTCCCCGACGGATGCCAGCCGCCGGCTGTATAATCTCCCGTTTTCAGTTCCAGCAGGCAGTATTCTCCGTACTCCGGCATATCTTTGTCCGAGACGTCATGAAAATCGTTAAAGGACAGTCTCAGTGTCTTATGATCGACGTTAAACATACTTTCTCCTTTGCTCATATTATTGTCCCGACAAACAGGGATTTGTCAGTTTCTCCTGCGCTCGATTTTCCAAAGCTCATCGATACTCTTGAAGTTGTCCGGGATCCAAAAAACTGAAGTTTTGCGGTATGTATAAGATTCTCCGGCAGAACCGTCTTCATTTACTTCAACAAGCAGTTTATTCCAGACAACTATTTTATAAGTAAGTGCGCAATAATCTCTTGTACCGCCGTCGTCGTATGTTCCTTTTGGAACCGGCAGGAACAAAACAAGGAGAACAACGACGATTATACCGATAATGATACCTTTTTTCATAACTGTTTCTTCTCCACAACTTCGGATTTGCCGGGATATCATTTCATTCCTGATACCCATATCATAATAGCAGGTATAAATAATGCGATTACGCTGTCAAAAATAAATATGACAATTGACAGCAATAACAACTTTTTCGCATAAGATCTTTTTCCATATACAATTACGGAATAGACTATACAAGGAAACGGAAGAAGAATTGCAAACAGAATTTCCCACCATTGCATTTTTATGATTTCGCTTGAAGTGTTTTTTGGTTCCATAATATTCCTCCGCAAATCCCGGTTTACCGACATCCCGACAAACGGGGATTCGTTTAATTTGACTTCGTGCCGGAATACGGATTCACAACCCTAATTTTTCTCTCAGTTCCGCTGCGCGCCGTTCGGCGATCTCTTTGTATCTGCCGTATATTTCCGTGATATGACCGACCATGCTGCAGAATTCGCCGAGTCTGTCAGGGGCGAGCCGCTTTCCGTGTTCATGCTCGGAGTCGTGTTTGTTCACCCATATCTGAATGATCTTCAGAGGAACGGCTCTGACGAGGATCAAACGAACATTGTCGTTCAATTCGACGGTGACGTTTTCCGAATAGTAAGAATCATGATTCCTTACGACGTTTATCTCCGGAGACAGACGTGCGCGGATCTCTTCGTAAGCTTTGTCGAGATCGACCTCATAACCGTCGTCCTCCCGCGGCCCGCTGTCGTGATAAAACCCGTTCTGCGAATAAACCAGATCTTTTACGAAAGACGTCATGCAGTTTTTTACAAAACCTCCGTCCGGATCAAGATACTCTCTTTCGCCTTCCGCTCCGAATCTCACGGCTGATCCGCCGACGATCTTTTCATACCGGTCAAGATTTTCGTAAAATGATCTCTGCTCAGGACTGAGATCTTTGTATTTACCGTCTTTCTTTATTTTGCTTTCCCGGCGAAGCGCGTCGACAGCTTCTTTCAGGACAGGGCTTACCGGGATATCGTTTTCTTCATAAAGCGCTTCAATTCTGAGGAGAAATTCATCGTGAACGTCTTCATAAGGATAATTGCCTTCTTTGTAATAAGCGCCGTTCAGCCCGACGGCAAGCCGGCTGACTCTGTCGTTCAGATCCGGGTCGTCCTCCAGTGCTTCGGACGGTATAGACTCGAATATGTCGAGAAAATCCTCTTCCGCCTGTGCGAAATCCGAGTAGTATTCGCTTTTCGAGTCAGCGAAAAAGCTGTAGTTCTCGGGATCGGGGAGATTCCTTACAACGCTTTCGAGCCCGAAAAGAATAAAATCAAGATCCTCCTGCACGTCCTCCGGCAGATTTTCAAACTGACCCGGATGTTCGTCGAGGACGACCCGGATGACGTCCGCGTCGTGTCTTAACCTCTCCGATGCGAATCCGATTGAATATTCACATCTTCTTACCGCGAAAATGACCGTCTCCTTGTCGTCCTTCAGCCGCTCTGACGCGTATTCGAGCACGTCTCCTTCGTAGGTCTCTATTGCCGTGAGGACTATCTCTTTGTCGTCCTTCAATTCGTCGGACGCGAACTGAAGAGCATACCCGTCGTGTCCGACGGCGGCAAGGACCACGTCGCGGTCGCCGCGCAATTCTTCGGCGGCGTATCCGAGCGCGTTCCACGCCGAGCCGACGGCAGCCGTCACGACGTCCTTGTCCGCGCGGAGGCGTTCCGAAAAATCTTCAAGCAATCCTCCTCCCATGGGCAGTATTTTTATCGCGAACGCCCTGTTGTCCCGGATTATTTCCGGTGCGTTTTTCAGTT
>JAGDCE010000021.1 GCA_017958705.1 Clostridia bacterium | reverse complement strand
TCGGCCCGAGATCCTCGGATGAGGTGTAGTTGCCTTCCGGCACGTTGTCGTCTGTCAGGGTGGACAGCTCTATTTCCATACCGTCGCGGTCGAGGACCTTTATGTCGAGAGCGAGCGCCTGCAGCTCTTTCACAAGGACCTTGAACGATTCCGGAACGCCGGGAGTCGGTATGTTCTTGCCTTTTACGATCGCTTCGTAGGTGTCGACGCGTCCCTTGACGTCGTCAGACTTGACGGTCAGGATCTCCTGCAGCGTGTATGCCGCGCCGTAAGCCTCGAGGGCCCAGACCTCCATCTCGCCGAAGCGCTGACCGCCGAACTGGGCTTTACCGCCGAGAGGCTGCTGCGTGACGAGGGAGTACGGACCGGTGGATCTCGCGTGGATCTTGTCGTCTACGAGGTGATGCAGTTTGAGATAGTACATGACGCCCACGGTGACGGGATTGTCGAACGGTTCGCCCGTTCTGCCGTCGTAAAGAGTGGTCTTGCCGGACAGCGATATGCCCGCCATCTTCTGCAGCTCGGAAATATCGTGTTCGTTCGCACCGTCGAAGACCGGGGTCATGACTTTGATGCCGAGCTTTCTCGCGGCGTAACCGAGGTGTACTTCAAGCACCTGACCGATGTTCATACGGGAAGGAACGCCGAGCGGGTTGAGCACTATGTCGAGCGGCGTGCCATCCGCGAGGAACGGCATGTCTTCCGGCGGGAGTATACGGGATACGACGCCTTTGTTTCCGTGACGGCCTGCCATCTTGTCGCCGACGGAGATCTTACGCTTCTGTGCGATATACACGCGTACGACCTTCGTGACGCCGGGCTGCAGTTCGTCGCCGTTTTCGCGCGAGAACACGCGCACGTCTACGACTATACCGGATTCGCCGTGAGGCAGACGCAGGGAGGTATCCCTGACCTCGCGGGCCTTTTCGCCGAATATGGCGCGGAGAAGTCTCTCTTCGGGAGTGAGCTCCGTCTCGCCCTTCGGCGTGACCTTACCGACTAAGATGTCGCCGGCGCGGACTTCGGTGCCTTTGCGGACGATACCGTCAGCGTCAAGGTCTTTAATCGCGTCCTCGGATACGTTCGGGATCTCTCTCGTTATATCCTCGACGCCGAGCTTTGTTTCTCTCGCTTCGTGCGAGTATTCCTCGATGTGAAGGGAAGTGTACATATCGTCGCGGACGAGTCTTTCGTTAAGAAGGACGGCGTCTTCATAATTGTATCCTTCCCAGGTCATGAAGCCGATAAGCGCGTTTTTGCCGAGCGCGATCTCGCCGTTCGCGGTCGCGGGACCGTCGGCGATGACGTCGCCTTTCTCGATCCTGTCGCCCACGTTGACTATGGGTCTCTGGTTGACGCAGGTGCCCTGGTTGGAGCGTTTGAACTTGATCATCGTGTAGACTTCCTTGCGTCCGTCGTCGGTGATCAGTGTGATATCGTCAGCCGTGACTCTTTCAACGGTACCGGAGGATTTCGCTACTACGCAGACGCCGGAGTCGACGGCCGCCTTGTATTCCATACCGGTGCCGACGATGGGAGCTTCGGTCGTCAGAAGCGGCACGGCCTGCTTCTGCATGTTCGAGCCCATCAGAGCACGGGAGTTGTCGTCGTTCTCAAGGAACGGGATCATCGTCGTGGCGACCGACATGACCATCTTCGGGGAGACGTCCATGTAATCGACTTCCTCGCGGTCGGCCTCGCGGACCTCGTGCTTGTCTCTGACGATAACGCGTTTGTGTACGAACCTGTGGTTTTCGTCGAGAGGCTCGTTCGACTGAGCGACTATATAATTGTCTTCGACGTCCGCCGTCATGTATTGCACGTCGTTCGTGACAACGCCCGTTTCTTTGTATACGCGGCGGAGAGGTGTTTCGATGAATCCGTATTTGTTGATCCTCGCGTACGATGCGAGATATGAGATAAGACCTATGTTGGGACCTTCGGGCGTCTCTATCGGACACATTCTGCCGTAATGCGTGTAGTGAACGTCACGCACCTCGAACGACGCGCGGTCACGCGAAAGACCGCCGGGGCCGAGCGCGGAGAGACGGCGCTTGTGAGTGAGCTCGGCAAGCGGGTTGGACTGGTCCATGAACTGGGAGAGCGGGGAAGAACCGAAGAATTCGCGGATCGCGGTGACGATCGGACGCGGGTTCATCAGATCCTTCGGGTTCAGCTTTTCGGAATCCTGAACAGTCATGCGCTCCTTGACTATTTTGTCCATGCGGGAGAAGCCTATGCGGAACTGGTTCTGCAAAAGCTCGCCCACGCAGCGCAGACGGCGGTTTCCGAGGTGGTCTATGTCATCCATGCCGCCGATGCCGTGCCTCAGGCAGAGCATGTAGTTGATGGACGCGAATATATCTTCTTTCGTGATGTGCTTCGGCACGAGCTCAGCCGCACGGAGTCTCGCCTCGGCGATGATCATGTCGCGGTCGCCGCCGCACTTGCTCATGATATCGAGCAGGACGGACATACTTACCTTCTCGGTGATGCCCGCTTCGGACAGATCGAAACCGAGAGCGGATTCGGGCCTGATGGTGCCGTTGCACAGGATCTTCATCTCGGCGCCGTCCTCGACTTCGACGTACGCTTCGTTGACTCCCGCGAAATCTATCTCGTCCGCGATCTTCTGCGTGCAGACGGTGCCCTTGTCGTACATGAACTCACCGGTGACGGGGTTGACGACGGGACGGGTAAGGGTCCTGCCGAGTATACGCGGACCCATGGAGAGTTTCTTGTTGTATTTGTATCTGCCGACGTTCGCAAGATCGTATCTCTTGGGATCGAAGAACAGGTTGTTTATAAGGATGAGAGCGCTTTCCTGTGTAGGCGGCTCGCCCGGACGCAGACGCTTGTAGATCTCCTTGAGTGCTTCTTCCGTTACGGAAGTGCCGTTGTTCTGCGCTTCGTCGAGCAGCACGTCCTTGTCGAGCGTGCTCTTGAGCATATCGTCGTTGCCGAAGAAGCTCAGTATGTCGTTATCCGATTCGATACCGAGCGCACGGATGAGGATGGATATGAGTATTTTGCGGTTTTTGTCTATCCTCACGTAGAAAACGTCGTTCGTATCGGTCTCGTATTCGAGCCAGGCTCCGCGGTAAGGAATGACGGTTGACGAATATATCGTCTTGCCGGATTTGTCAAGATCGCTGTGGTAGTAGATACCGGGGGATCTGACGATCTGGGAGACGACGACACGCTCCGCGCCGTTGATGACGAAAGTGCCGTTGTCAGTCATGAGCGGGAATTCGGTCATGTAAACGAGGTCTTCCTGGACCTCGCCAGTCGCCTTGTTCGTCAGACGGACAGTCACGCGCATCGGCGCGGCGTAGTTCACGTCACGTTCCTTGCATTCCTCAACGGGGTATTTGGGGTGGTCGTCGAGCTTGTAGTCGATGAACTCGATGACGAGGTTGTTCGAGTAGTCGGTTATCGGAGATACGTCACGAAGTACCTCGTTCAAGCCTTCCTTCAGAAACCATTCGTACGATGCTTTCTGGATCTCGAGCAGGTTGGGAAGCGGGAGAACCTCTTCGATCTTCGAGAAGCTCACCCTCTCGGTCTTGCCAAGCTTCTGGGTTTTGAACATATGATCTTCTCCATTTCAAAAACTTACGTCTGTAAAAACGGGTTATAAACCTGCCCGGCCGGCGCCAAACAGGCAAACTCCCCATAATAGTGCATTATAGAAGAATATCACCATGGCAAGTGTTTTTCAACACAATAATATATATTTTTTTGAGATGATATGTTAAGTCTAAAAATAAACTCATCGTAAATTTATACCGTAAAATGTGTAAATTATGCGTCGAACTCTCTCGAAACTCCGTGATAATGCACAAAACAAAATCCCATTGTTGCAGGAACAATGGGAATATTATACAATTTGACGGGATAACCGGGGCAGAAAAAAGTTCATAATGTTAACATATAAGAAACAAATCGGCGTAAACGGATGAGGTTTATTCGAAACATTTTTCAAGCGTCATCATAAGAGATAAGTAACCGTCCACGTCGTCCGTCTTATACGCCGTTTTGCAGTAGTGCCCTTTTACCGTCTCGTAGATATTGCCTGTGATCACGACATAATTACCGATATGCGCAAAATCGTAACTGCTTCCGTCACGGTATGAAACCGTGATCCTATATCTCGAGCCGTAAAGCCCTTTTGAACTGAAAGCGGTACCGGCGTTAAGCGACGAAATCTCCGACAACAGCGATTGCGGCGGGTCGGCGAACGTTTTCTCAGTATCGCGTCGACTGATGTTTCACGCACGTCGTCACCGCCTGACGCCGCATATGAGAAGGAAACAAGAAAAACGAAGACAGACAGCAGTAATGTCAAAGTAAGAATAATATTGTTTTTTGTTCATTATTTTTATCTACGTCAAAATAATAGCCCATTTTTTTTAATTCATATTCATAGGAGATAAAATGAACTATAAAGCAAGCAATTGAATGCAGTGCCGCAGAGAAAGGCC
>JAGDCE010000219.1 GCA_017958705.1 Clostridia bacterium | reverse complement strand
CGCAGTTTGCGAAGCTTGACGTCAACGGAGAGACCGCCAATCCGCTGTTCGCGTTTCTCGCCTCCGAAAAACCGTTCGAAGGCTTCGGGAAAGGCGTCAAAAACGCATTGCTGAACAAGTTTGCGAAAATGAACAACAAGAAGTTCGGCGACAAGACCTACATCGGCTGGAACTTTACCAAATTTCTAATCGATCGCGACGGCAGCGTCGTTGCCCGCTTCGAACCTACCGTCGATATGAAGGATGTCCGAGCGGCCGTCGAGCGCATATTGGAGTGATACGATATGGAAAAACAGGACAATGACATTGTCGTCCTCGCGGCAAACAGAGAAAAAGCAATCGTAAAAACGAGTGTTGTCGGCATCGTTACCAACATTTTTCTTGTGGGTTTCAAGGCGTTCGTCGGACTGGTATCCAACTCGATCGCCGTCATCCTTGACGCGGTCAACAACCTGTCCGATGCCCTTTCGTCCGTCGTGACAATTATCGGCGCGAAACTCGGCGCAAAGCAGCCGGACAAAAAACATCCGCTCGGTTATGGCCGGATCGAATATCTCAGCTCCATGATCGTTGCCGCCCTCGTGCTTTACGCCGGTATCACGTCGCTGGTGGAGTCGATCAAAAAGATCATTCATCCTGAAGCGGCGGATTACAGTACGGTCTCGATCGTTATTATTTCCGTTGCCGTCGTCGTAAAGCTACTGCTGGGAATGTATGTGAAAAAGCAGGGAAAGAAAGTCAATTCCGGCGCTTTGGTCGCATCGGGTTCGGACGCGCTGTTCGACGCGATCCTTTCCTTCTCCGTACTGGTTTCGGCGATCATTCACCTGATCTGGAACAATGTTTCGCTTGAAGCGTATGTCGGCGTGATCATCGCAGGCTTCATCATCAAGGCCGGTATCGAAATGATGCTCGAAACGCTGAACGACATCATCGGCAAGCGCGAGGACGCGGAAACGACGAAGGAACTGAAAGAAATCATCTGCGCGGAAGACGCGGTGCTCGGCGCCTATGATGTTACGCTGTTCAACTACGGTCCGAACAAAAATTACGGCTCGGTACATGTTGAACTGCCGGACAATCTGAGCGTTGACGACGTGGACAAGATCACGCGCAAGATCCAGACCGACGTCTTCCATAAAACCGGCGTTATCCTGACCGGCATCGGCGTATATTCGTTCAACACCTCCGACGACGAGGCGGCACAGATGCGCAACGCGGTGCAGAAGACGGTCATGGCGCACGACTGGGCGCTGCAGATGCACGGCTTTTACGCCGATACCGAAAAGAAAACGGTCCGTTTTGACGTAGTGGTCAGTTTTGACGTTGACCGCAAGGAAGCACTGGAAACGCTGTACGGCGAGGTCAAAACGCTCTATCCGGAGTACGACGTTCTGATCGTGCCGGATGTTGACATAGCAGACTAAAATAAAAGAGGAGGAAAACACCATGAATGAAAAGAAGATCATTCTGGAGGCAATGAAGAAAGCGGGAGAGCCGCTGAACGCGGGGAAAATCGCCGAATTGACCGGACTTGACAGAAAAGTCGTGGACAAAGCGATGGCGGAAATGAAGAAAGACGGTTCCATCGTCTCTCCCGTTCGCTGCAAGTGGGAACCCGCGGTGAAATAATCCATACGGAGGAAGTACTCATGATCATTAAAGCAGTCAAATTCAGAAAAGACGGATTTTATACCCAGCCCTTTGTCTTCGGCGGAGAGGAAGGCGCTGACAAGTTTGATCCTTCTGTCCGCTATCGCGGCAGTCTGCAGAATTATCTGATCGACACCGGCAGCGAAGTCATCCTCGTCGATACCGGGCTTCCCGCGGGAACGCCGGAAGAAGTACCGGACGAAAAGAGTCCGCTCTTTACCGGCAAGGATATCTGCAGTTATATGGACGCTTTCACCGCTCTGGGATACAAGCCGGAGCAGGTTACAAAGATCCTGCTCACACACAAGCATGCCGATCATTCCGGCGAATTGAAGTCCTTCCCGAATGCGAAGATCTATGTGAACGCCGACGAAACGGCTGCGGCAGAGTTGCAGGGGCTTGCTAATATCGTTCCCGTCAGCTTTACCGACGGCGCGTACCACAACTTCCCGGCAAGCCAGAAGATCGCGGACGGCGTTTACTATATCAAAGCCAAAGGACATACCAACGGCAACAGTATCATTATCGCGGAAAACGACGGACTGTTCTATATGCTCCACGGCGACATTACTTACGTCGACGAGGCGCTGTATGAGAACAAACTGTCGGTGGTTTTTGAAGATCCTGCCGCGGCCCGTGAAACGCTCGACCGTGTCCGCGAATTTGTTCGCAACAACCCGACTGTCTATTGCGGAACGCACACGCCGCAGGAATATGAAAACCTTGAAGCCAAACGAGTGATGGATCTCGACCATCCCGTTCCCACGGTACTTGCCGAGGTCGATTTCTCCGGAATGAAAGCCAGCGGCAAATACGTCTGCTCGGTCTGCGGTTACGTTTACGATCCCGCCGAGCACGACGGCGTCGCCTTTGAAGATCTGCCCGACGACTGGAAATGTCTGCGCTGCAAGCAGCCGAAGGAGAAGTTCAACAAGGCATAAGGCCTGACAAAACTCAATAACAACGGTTACTTACCGCAGAGAGAAATCTTTGCGGTATTTTTATATCCAACAGCAAAGAAAGGAGTTTCTATGAGAGCAAAACACAACAGAAATACGCAGTTCTTGTGGAACGGCGCGAAACAGTTTGGACTCGATACATACTTGACACCATATATGACACCATGTATAATATAAGAGTCAGGAGGTGCAGTATGTCTCAATTTGACAAACTTCTTCAGCGGATCAGATTGCTGGATAAGAATATGCGCTTTGATGAACTGCGAAAAGTACTCGAAGCATATGGATATACTATGAGCGGACCGGGCAGCGGCAGCAGTCATAAAACATTCCGAAAGCCGGGCTGTCCGCCGATTACGATACCTGTACACGAACCAATAAAGCGCATTTATGTCATTATGGTCAAAGAGGCCATAGAGAGCGAGGAGAACAATGAAGAAAACACTTGATTATTATCTGACGCTTCCTTACCGTCTGGAGATCGTTCCCGACACGGAAGAAGGAGGATACGGGGCACGCTATCCGGAACTTCCGGGATGCATTACCTCCTCTGATACGCCGGAAGGCATCATTGCGAATGCGGAAGACGCCAAAAAAGCCTGGATCGAAGCGGCGCTTGAGGAAGGCATCGAGATCGCTGAGCCTCAGCCGAATTCGGACTTGTCGGGGTATTCAGGACAATTTAAACTGCGAATACCCAAAAGCCTCCACAGATCCTTATCGGTTCACGCAAAAGAGGAGGGCATAAGCATGAATCAATATTGCCTGTACCTTCTTTCAAAGAACGATGCCACATACAATTCAAAACCGGTCGCCAGCTGAATCTGATCCGCCTGTTATTCAACGGCAATTGCCCCCACGGTATACCCGGTGTCCGCAATTGCCTTTTTCAGGCGTTCCTCATCAAACGCGCCGTCCAGAAGAAAGCGGGCAGCGCCGCGGCGTCTTGACGCTTTAACTTTTTTTGCGGCAGGGAACACCTTTCGGATCGTGTCGCAAATATGCGCCTCGCACATGCCGCACATCATGCCGTCGATCTTGACCGTGATTTTGCTCATTGTAATTCTCCTCTCATTCCGCGTTTTTCAGCGCCTCGACCATATCGATCTTCCGGTTTTTGCGCGCCACCATCCAGCCCACCAGCAGCGACACGCCGAAGGTGAGCAGTATCGAAACGATGTAGGTCAACGGCCCGAGCATTAGTTTCATTTCGTACTCCGACGCCAGGGCGGAGAGCATCCATTGCAGCGTGCCGAGACCGGCCGGAAGGCCGAGGGCAACACCGATGACCGTCAGCCAGATGTTCTGGGAAATCAGCAATTGACCGATTTTCTTGCTGCGGAAGCCGAGGACTTTGAGCGTTGCCAGCTCCCGCGACCGTTCTACGTAACTCATGATGCCGAGGTTGTACAGCACCACGATTCCGAGGATCACGGCGGCAATCACCAGTATTATCACCATTCCGTCCATGATCGCCACGAAACTGCCGAAGCTGTCCATCAGTTGCCGCTTGTCCTGCTTGCCCGAGATCAACTCGGACGACGGGATGCCGAGCCAGAAACCGATGAACGCGGGCAAAAATGCCCACCTGCCTTTGTCTGCGGATTGATTCATGGCTGGGATCAACAAGCTCCAGATCGACGCGGCCACCATAACTCCGCCGGCGAACCCGAGGAGCGCACGCTGCACGTTCCTTCCTAATTCCTTTTTCATAAAGAACACGCACGCCGAGCCCAGCGCCGTGCCTATGAACGGGATCGCGATCCCGAGGATAACATTATGTAACATATATTGCTCCTTGCGG
>JAGDCE010000218.1 GCA_017958705.1 Clostridia bacterium | reverse complement strand
CATACCGGCGGCGGTGATGACCGCTTTGCCGTGACCGTATACGATGGTCGATCCCATGTAGACCATGTTCGTGCGGTCGCCGAGAGGAACGTTTCCGTCTTCCTTCGCGCTAAGCGTCATGACTGTTTTGTTTACGGGCACAGATTCGCCGGTGAGCGCAGATTCTTCGGCTTTCATAGAGGCACATTCGATTATCCTCGCGTCGGCGGGGACCGAATCGCCAGCTTCGAGCACGATTATGTCTCCGATGACGAGATCTTCGCTCTTGATCACGCGGAGCACGCCGTCCCGTATGACCTTAGAGGTCGCCGCCGTCATTTGCTGCAGCGCTTCTATCGCTTTTTCAGCTTTGTTTTCCTGATAAACGCCGAGCACCGCGTTGAGGATTACGACGACGCCGATTATGATGACGTCGGCGAAGGATTCCTTCTGCGTGATCGCGATCACGGCCGATATAATCGCCGCCACGATGAGGATTATTATCATCGGATCCGCGAGCTGACGGAAAAACATGTGGATTATCGATTCCTTCTTAGCTTCCGCAAGCTTGTTTTTACCGTTCTCAGAAAGCCTCTTTTCCGCTTCGGCGGAAGAAAGACCGGAAAGACCGGTACCGAGATCCGACAGAGTTTCATCGATCGGTTTCAGGTAGTATTTCATTTTATATCCTTTCTTTTTCAAGCAGTGTCCTGCTCAAAAAAACAGAGACCCATACATTTGAAAATGTATGAGTCTCATTTATACTTTATTCGTACCGACAGGACCAGACGGGATTACCGCCGGCTGTTGATCCTGCCGAAGCGCTTTCGCGCCAAATTACTCCCTCACGGATATTCAACTGTGTGTATTTTACTACGTTTAAAGCCAAAAGTCAATTATATGGGGCAGTATTTAAAGAATTATTAACAAACAGTTTATTTACCCAGTATTTTGTCTGCAACATACAGACCGTTTGCCGCGGCCTGGGACAGCGAACGGGTGAACCCCGCGCCGTCGCCTATCGCGTAAATGCCTTCCGTTCCGGCAAGTTCGAAATCATTGCACAGAGGTCTTGCGGAATAATACTTGCATTCGACGCCGTAGAGCAGAGTATCGTAGTTCGCGGTGCCCGGCGCGATCTGATCGAGCGCGTCGATCGTTTCGATTATGTTGTCGAGCTGACGCTTGGGCATGCAGAGCGAGAGATCGCCGGGGACGGCTTTGAGTGTAGGACGCGTAGTCGACGCCGCGATACGTTTCTCGTCCGTACGTCTGCCGCGGCGAAGATCTCCGAGCCGCTGAACGAGAACGGAACCGCCGGACATCAGATTTGAAAGGCTTGCCACGTGGCGTGCGTATTCTATCGGGTTGTTGAACGGATGGGTGAATTTCATCGTAGCGAGCAGAGCGAAGTTCGTGTTCTTCGTCTTTTTCGCCTCGTCGCGGTATGAATGTCCGTTGACCGTAAGTACGCCGTCCGTGTTTTCCATGACGACCGAACCGCGGTCGTTAAAGCAGAACATACGCGTCTTGTCCCCATAGACTTTTGAACGGTACCAGATCTTCGGCTCGTATATCTTTTCGGCGAAATCCTGCCAGATGATCGCCGGCAGTTCAACGCGCACGCCGATATCCACCTGGTTGTTTTCAAGCGGTATGTCGTTCTTTTTGCACCAGTCGGAGAAGAATCCAGAGCCGGCGCGGCCGACCGCGACGATTATCCTGTCGCCCTTTACCTTGTGATCGCTGCCGCAGTTTGAATAAGTGACGGTATGCAGCTTGACGTCAATGTCAGACACGGGCGCGTTGGTTATGATGTTGATCTTCTCGGACAGATAGTCGATGAGCTTGACCATGGTGTCGTAGTTGGAATCGGTGCCGAGATGCTTTACCTGAGCTTGAGCCATATGCAGATCGTAACGCAGGCAGCGCTGTTTCAGCTCGTCACTCGGCATGAACCGCTCGGTCGTCGCGCCGAACGAGACGAGTATCTTGTCGGCTTTTTCAATGTAATCTATAACGGTCTGATCCGGCATGAATTCTGTCAGCCAGCCGCCGTATTCGGTGGAGATGACGTATTTACCGTCGGAAAACGCCCCGGCTCCCGCCATACCTTCCATTATAGCGCAGTTTTTGCAGCGCAGACACGTATCAGAAGCGCCGGTGAGCATCGGGCAGACGCGGCGCCTTATCGCGTTGCCGCGCTCGAGCATGCATATTTTAAGTCCGGGATCATTCGTTATCAGCGAATACGCCGTCATAAGTCCGCCGATCCCGCCGCCGATTATCACAACATCATATTTATCCATATAAAACTCCGTATCACAATTTATTTTTTCTTATCTTTTCCTTAGTCATTCCCGCGGATCTTATCGCACGGCTCACGTAAAACTGATCGATCTTGCCGAGCACCGACTGCCTGCCGAGATCGTGAAGCAGTTTTTCAAGCTCGGACATATATACGATATCATCGTCGCCTGCAAGGGGGATCGATTCGTCGTTGATGAAGATCACGGTCGAGTATATCGGCACCTTTCCGTATCCCGCGCGTTTCATAACGGCGTGGATCGCCTGTTTGCATTTTTCAGCCGATACGAGCGGGCTTTCGATCTCGCGTCTGTCGTCGTCCTTTATAACGACCCAGAGCTCGTCGTCCGCGTTGTCTATCCTGCCGGGTCTGTCGAACACGGTAAGGATCAGTATGCCGCCGTTCGTCACTACCACCGCGTCCGCGCGCTGATAATGATGAGTCTTGACGGTCCCTTCCGCGAGGACGGGGAAGTAAAGGGAGATGAAGACGTTTTGTCTGTAGTTGTTGTCAGTCAGAAAATAATCAAGTTCTTCACGGGGCGACAGGCTTTTGCCTTTGCGGGCGCGGTCCCTCTGTCTGTGATAGAACGTGGATATCAGCGCGGCTATAAGTATGACGAACGCCGCGCCGCCGATTATGATCAGTACTACACGAAGAAATTCCATGAGCGATTCCCCTTACGCACAACTACTGTTTCATTATAGCATCCATTATCGGATTTAGCAAGTATTTTTTATAAATTAAAATACAAAAAATATCGTTTCGGTCTTGACAAAGCGGTTTTTTTGTGATATTATATCTAACGTCCGAACAAAAGAACACGCGGATGTAGTTCAGTGGTAGAATACCAGCCTTCCAAGCTGGCTATGGGGGTTCGATTCCCCTCATCCGCTCCAGAAAGATCCTCGCTGATGCGAGGATCTTTCATATCTGCCAGACGATCGATAATGTCAAAGTGCGTTATCGATTTTTTTATCGTTTTTATAAAAAGCTCTTGTAAAAAATGAAAAAGTATGATATACTGATAAAAAAGTATACGGATTATGAATATATGAGAAAATACAGACTGCGTATCGGGCTCGACGTGGACGATATACTGTACGAATGCAATTCGTACGCGCTTCGTCTTCTGCGTGAGAAATACGGCGACGACCCGGCGCTCGATATAAACAACATAACCGGATGGGGGCTCCAAGGCAATATAGCCGACGAGAGGATAGCTTATTTTTCATCGCCGGATTTCGTCGCGACTCAGCCCCTGTACGCGGGCGCGCAGAGGTTCGTTTCGCAGCTGTGCCGGATCGCCGACGTCTTTTTCGTGACCGCGGTGCCCGCGGCTTGCATGAGCGCGAGAGCGCAGCGCCTAGCCTCTGATTTTCCGGAAGTTCCGACGGGAAACATACTTATCGGAACGAGAAAAGACGTGATAAACCTCGACATACTGCTCGACGACGGCGTCCACAACATCTCATCGTCGCAGGCGTCGTATCCGGTGCTTATGCGCCGTCCGTGGAATTCGGATCTGTCAGGCCTGCTGTCGGTCAATACGTACGAGGATTTCATACATCTGGCGAAAATGATCGGTAACTCGTTTGTCGGAAAAGCGCCGGATCTGCATAAAGGCGGCGTGTTGTGCCTCGTAGGTCCGTCCGGCACCGGAAAGACCGAGATCGCCGCGGAGCTTACGAAGGACAAACGCTTTGAGAAGCCCGTGACTACGACGACGAGACCGCGCGAAGCAGGCGAGACGAAAAGCGCATATCGCTTCGTCACAACGGAGCAGTTTATAAAAGCGAAGGACAGAGGCGAGTTTATCGAGACGACGGTATACGGCAAATATCATTTCGGCACCTCCGAAAAGCATATCGCGCCGATCGTAGACAGCGGCAGGATCGCCGTTATACCGATCGATATCTGCGGAGCGGTAACGATGAAAAATCTTTACGGCGCCCGCACGCTGCTCGTGTTCACTGAGCGCAACAAGCACGACATTTATATGAACATAGTCGGCCGCAGCATACCGGACGAAGACAAGGTCAGCCGACTTATGTCGATCGATTTCGAGATGCGAAATATTGAGCTGTGCGACTTTTCGGTAAATTACGATCAAGGCGCCGACAAGTGCGTTGAGATGATCTACGAACAGCTTCACATGAAAAGAGAAAAGACAAATGTTTGAAAAAGTGATAGAGGCTGTAAGGCAGTACGATACGATAATCATACACCGCCATTCGTTCCCGGACGGCGATGCGCTCGGAAGCCAGATCGGGCTGTATGAACTGCTCAAAGAAAATTTCCCGGGAAAAACGATATATAAGGTCGGAGACGAGCCGAGAAGATATTCCTTCATGAACGGTTCAGTTATGGACGTTATCGACGACGAATGCTACGCGGGAGCGCTCGCGTTCGTGCTCGACAGTGCGACGGAAGAGCTCGTTTCCGATAAAAGATTCAGACTGGCGGAAAAGTCCGTCAGGATCGACCATCATATTTACTGCGAGACGTTTACCGATATCGAAATTGTCGACACTTCCTTTGAAAGCTGCTGCGGGATGATCGCCGAGCTTTCGCTCGAATGCTCGCTGACGCTGACGCCTAAAGCCGCAACGGCGATATTTACCGGTATGGTCACGGATTCCGGACGCTTCCGCTACGACAGTACGAGCGCGCGCACTTTCGAGCTCGCGTCGTATCTAGTTTCTCACAGCGTCGATTCGAACTCGGTCTATTCAGAACTTTACGCGTCCGATCTTTCGACCGTCAAGATCCGCGCAGCTTTCATATCAAAGATCTGCGTATATGAAAACAGCCGCGTGGCATATATTTATAACACTGCCGACGAGACGGCAGCCCTCGGCATCGAGGATCCCGTTTCGGTATCGCGCGGGATGGTGAACGTCATGGCGGATATCAAAGGCATAGATATCTGGGTGAATTTCACAGAAGACGGAGAAAAGGTGCTCTGCGAGCTCAGATCGGGCAAATACAACATAAACCCGGTCGCGACGCTCCACGGCGGCGGCGGTCACCAGAAAGCCTCCGGATGTGACGTGGCCGACAGAGCGGAAGCGATGAGCTTACTTGAAGAATTGAAAGCCTTGACGGAGCAGGACAAATGAACGAAGCCGTTAAAAAAAGCATAATAGACAAAATAGAAGAATATGATACGATCATACTGAGCCGTCATAAAAGGCCGGACGGAGACGCCGTCGGCTCAACGCTGGGGCTCGCGGAGATCATCCGCGCGTCATTTCCCGGGAAACGCGTATTTCTTGACAACTCCGACAGATCCGAATACGTCTCTTTCTTAGGCGATGAGGGACCTAAACCGACGGATGATGATTATAACAACGCGCTCGTTATCGTTCTCGATACGGGCGGCACGTCGCGCGTGGCGAACGACCGCTTCGACAAAGGCGCATATCTGATAAAGATCGACCATCATATAATCGATGACGAATACGGCGATATCGCATGGATCGAGGAGGAGCGTTCTTCCGTCTGCGAGATGATCGCCGACCTGTACGTTACAAACAGAGACAGGCTGAAAATGCCCGTGCGCGCGGCGGAATGTATATATGCCGGTATGGTGACGGATTCGGGCCGTTTCAGATTCCGCGGCACTACCGGAGACACGATGCGGCTGGCGGCGATGCTGATCGACGCCGGGATAGATATGGAGGGCATATACGCTCAGCTCGGCTCTGAAGAATATGAAGCGCTGCGTTTCCGCGCATCGCTTATCACGAAGATAAAGCTTACTGAAAACGGCGTCGCTTATCTGCGTATCAGCAACGCCCTGCGGAAAAGACACAAAATATCGCAGGAAGAAGCGAGCAACAGCGTCTCGCTCATGGAGCACATAAAGGGCAGCCTTATATGGCTCACGTTTATTGAAAACGACGACAAGTCGATCCGCGTGCGCCTGCGCTCGCGTTTCGTAGAAGTACAGCCGCTTGCCTGCAGATATCACGGCGGCGGTCACGCCTGCGCGAGCGGTGCCACCGTTTACAGCCGCGATGAGGAAGCTCAGCTGATAGCGGAAGCCGACGGGATACTCAAAGAATTCAAAAAGGAGCACCCCGGGCTGATATGAAGATCCTTCTTACAAATGACGACGGACTCTACGGAGTAGGTCTGCGTTATCTCGCGGAGTGGAGCAGACAGCTCGGAGAAGTTTTCATCGCTGCGCCGAAATACGAACAGAGCGGGCGCTCGCAGGGCATCGTGATACACGAGCCGTATGAAGTCATCGAAAGCGACGCGTTCGCCGATCTCGGGATCAGTGCGATAAGCGTTGACGCGTCTCCGGCTGACTGTGTACGGTTCGTCGCCGACAGGATGGGCGTGGACTTTGATTTCGTGTTTTCCGGGATAAACAACGGATATAATCTCGGACATGATATCGCATATTCCGGAACGTGCGGAGCGGCGTTCGAGGCGAATTACGCCGGGATCAAAGCGGCGTCGTTTTCAACGATCCGCGGCAATACAAAGCAGGCGTCGACGTATCTTTCATACGTCTGGGATTACATAACGTCAAACAGTATCTTCGATCACTGCGGTATGCTGAACGTCAACATCCCCGAAAAAGTCGGAGGGATACTTCTGACGGAGCAGGGAAAGACGTTTTTCCGCGATCACTTCATCGACGCCGGCGAAAATATGTATAAAGCAGACGTGTATCTTACAAGAGACGTAAACGGTCCGCTCGATCTCAGATATGACACCGACGCGGTGCTCGCCGGATACTGCTCGGTGACCCCTCTTCTGACAAACAGGACGGACAGGACTGCAATCGAAAAACTATCCGCAATAAAAACGGATAAATAATATATAAGGAGAAAATGTCATGGCAGATTCTAAAGGACTTTTCACCATCACAGACAGAACGGCTGAGTTTGAAAAGGAAGACGCTCAGCAAAACAAAGTAATGGGAATACTTGCATACATCGGTATTCTTGTTCTTGTTCCGATTTTCGCGGCAAAAGACTCCAAATTCGCGCGTTTTCATGCGAATCAGGGACTCGTACTCGCGATATTCGAGGTTGCGTCTTATCTCATATTCAGCGTGATCCTTTCTATGATCCCGAAGATCGGCTGGCTGTTCGGCGTTATCGGCTGGATCATCAGCGTAGGTCTTGTCGTACTCGCCGTACTCGGTATAGTCGCTGCCGCGAGAGGACAGGCTAAAGAGCTTCCGATCGTCGGTCAGATCAAAATACTCAAATAATACCGAAAAAAAACGGTCGACCCTTACGGGCCGGCCGTTTTTTTTGTTTTTAACTCAGTGTTTCTTTTTGATTACCAGAGCAGCTGCGCCGGCGGATACGACTACCGCGACAACGGCTGCGATGACGGAAGCGTCAGAGGTGTCGGGCGACGTACCGGGATCCGCGGGACGGTCTGCCGCAACGAGTTTGTCGAGCGTGCAGCCCTGAACGAATTCATAAGTGCCCTTGTAGTTCTTGAAAGAACCGGTGACGGTGATCGTGTCGCCTACAGCTACCTTATCGGCACCGTTGCCTTCAAGACGGTAGCACTGGACCGGATAGTTCTCAAATCCGTCGACGACTATCGTAACGGTGACGTTGCCGTATTCCTGGCTGTATTCGGTATCGATAGATTTTACCTTACCGGTGAGTGTGAACGGACCGGCGAGCGACTCCTGATCTTGCAGAGCATAGAGCGCGGCGAGGATCTCTTCCGGAGTCGTGGGTATGACTTCAGGCTCTTTTTCGACGATCGTATACGCGTCAAGCGTGCAGTTAGCGTCGAATTCGATCGTTCCGTTGTAGTTTTTGAGCGTGCCGGTGACGGTGATCTTATCTCCTACTCCGATCTTGTCAACGGCTTCAACACCGCTGCCGTTTATCATTCGGAAGCACTGGATCGGCTTGTCTTCAAACCCATCGACTGCCATCGTGACGGTCACGTTGCCGTATCTTTCACTGTAAATGGTGTTTACCGCAGTGATCGTACCGGACAGGGTGTAGGTGCCGTTCAGCGCCGCGCCTTGTTCAAGCGCGTAAGCTGCGTTGATGATCTCTTCGGGCGTAGTGTAAGTGGGCTCGGGCTGTGTCGTCTGGCCTTTAGTATACTCGAGTATCTGGCATTTCGCGTCGAACTCGTAAGTATCGTTGTATCTCTTCAGCTCGCCCTTGACCTTGATCTTGTCGCCGACCGCGAGATCGGGGGCATGTTCACCTTCAAGTCTGAAGCATTGTACGGGCTTGTCAGTCATTTCGCCCACAATCATCGTAACGGTAACGTTACCGTATTCGGGGTTGTATTTCGTGTCTACGCTCTTGATAACGCCTTCAAGCGTGTACGGACCGCCCGGAAGGACTTTGCCCTTTTCAAGCTGATAAAGAGCGTTTACGATTTCTTCGGGAGTCGTGTAAGTGGGTTCGGGATCGGGTTCGGTCGCTTCGGTGGTAGTCGGCGGAGTTGAGGAACCGCCGATCTCAATATCGATGACCTGTATTCTCGCATGGCCGCTCGAAGCGGTGTTGGTGAACACGACCTCGGAGGCGCTGCCGGTCCACGTTCCGGTCGTTTTGTTGACCGTATACGTGCCGGTGTTCGCGCTGAGCTCGCCGAGATTGTTTGCGGAAGCAAGCGTCAGGGTGATCGAGGTGATAGTGCCTTCAGCGGATACCGTCATCGTATTGCCGCCGTAGACTCTGAACGCGTTACCGTTTACATAATAAACGGGGGCGTTATTGCCGGTGCCTTTGCTAAACGTCACGGTCACGCCGTCTTTCGTGACTTTGTCAATTTGTGCCTTGTCTTCGAAACCGCTTTCGCTGGCAACAATTGAAACAGTAGACGCCGCGTTCACCGCGAAGCAGAGAAGCGATATCACCATTACCATGCAAAGCGTGAATGAAATGATCTTCTTCATTTGGATAACTCCTTTGATTGATTATTATTTGACAATCGTACATCCGGAATCGAATTCGAACGTATCGTTGTATCTCTTCATATTGCCTTTTACGGTGATCGTGTCGCCGACTTTTATCGTGTCGGCGCCGTCGCCTTTGAGACGGTAGCAGGTAACGGGATACTCGTCAAGTCCGTCGCAGACTATTACCACTGTGACGTTATTATATCCGCTGTCGTAAGGCGTGGGGATGGACGTGATCTTACCCGTAAGAGTGTACGGACCGCCTTCAAGCGCTTCGTTTTTGTTGAGTGCGTACAACGCTTTGACAATCTGCTCCGGAGTTTCAAGCTTCGGCGAAGTATCCTCGGAAACGAAATCGATCTTATCGAGCGTGCAGCCGGCGTCGAATTCTACGGTGCCGCTGTAGTTTTTAAGCTTGCCCGTGACGGTGATCTTGTCGTTCTTCTTAACCTTGTCGGCGTCTGTTCCTTTCATGCGGAAACACTGTATCGGCTTGTCTTCGCATCCGTCGACGGTTATTGTGACGGTAACGTTTTTGAATTCCTCGCTGTAAGGAGTGTTGACAGCCGTAACTGTGCCGGAAAGCGTCCAGGTCCCGTCAAGCGCTTTGTCCTTTCCGAGGGCATACGCGGCTTCGACTATCTCTTTCGGGGTCTTCGGAGTGGGATCGTCGGACGGAGCGGTCGTTTCTTCCTGAGTCGTTGTTTCTTCCGGCGTGCCGGAACCCTTGACGACTTTGTCAAGATTACATCCCTCGTTGAACTCAAACGTGCCTTTGTAGTTTTTCAGACCGCCGGTAACGGTTATCGTATCGCCTTCCGCTATCGTATCGGCACCGTCTCCTTTGAGCCTGAAGCACTGGACCGGCTTGTCGGCAAACCCGTCGACGACTATTGTCACTGTGACGTTTTTGT
>JAGDCE010000217.1 GCA_017958705.1 Clostridia bacterium | reverse complement strand
TTCAGCATCGCCGCGTATACCTCGTTATCTGCAAGGTTGTTTTTGTAGTCATTCGGTCTGCCGAATTCAACGTACAGATCCTCGACGGTCGCTTCGGGATGCTCTGCGATATACTCATCTATCAAAGGACACAACTCTTTTAAAAAGTATTTTTTCGTCCTTTTGGAATACTCCATGCCGGATTCGACTTCTCTTAAATATTTATCTTTTATACTATTCATTTTTATCATCTCCAAAACCTATCAGATTGCTTATTCCGTCGATGACTGTCTTACATTGTTCTACGCCGTAATCATGATATTTTTTACCAAGCTCCTCAATGTGATAGTACGTACGGTAGCGTTTTCCGACAACAGTCTCTTTTCTTGAGGAAATCAGATTGCGTGACGCCATTCTTAAAAGCGGGATATACAGCGAGCTTTCGGCAAACGTGACGGCGCCTTTTGTCCGCTCGGCTATTTCCTTTTTTATCTCATAGCCGTACATATCCCGCTCGCAAAGCAGGTGCAGGATCATCAGTTCAGTAAATCCCATTCTTAAGTTTTCGTCAACTGCCGCTTTCCAGTCGTATGACGTATTTTCTTTCATTCATAAGCTCCGCTATCATTTTTTTCATTATACAACATAAAATCACATTTTTCAATAGGTATTTTAATAACATATATTGACAAAACTGAATTTTTGTTGTATAATTTATCCGACGAAGCAAGAAAGTGTGAGAATTATGTAATACTGTGCTTGAAATTTCCTGATTGCGTTTGCAGTGCATTTATGAAAAACACGCTGAATTAGGCTTACGCGGTAATCATATTATTTCAAAAACCTGACAGTCGCGGCAAAGCTTACCATTATGGCAATAACAGATTATCACCCCGCAACAGGTACGCGGACTACCACCTTTTACGGTTATAACCTTCCAACTTCTCAAGTCAGTTATTATACCGTTCTGCCTTGCTCGGCTTCTGCAAGCGATCCGATAATTGATGCAGGTTTCACCTTTAAAACAACCGTTATAGATCCGGTAACGCAAAGCGTTATCATAGCCAACTATGCTCCATCACACGATTTACCGTAAACAATAATCGAAAACAAACTTATGAAGAAGCGTATTTTTTTGATAATTTTGATTATCGCGTCAAGTCTGTCTTGCCATAGTACCGCCACACCTCCAATTGGAGTATCAGAAAACGAAATTTGCATTCCTTTTAATGATTCTGACGGTACGGCAACGTGCAAAATAACCGTTAATTCGGTGCTGCGTGGTTTATTTGACACAGATGAGCCCCCCACAGACGTTGCATATAAGGCTTGGGCAGCTGAATGCTCAAGTGATCTAAGAGTCGAATTTGACCCGCCGCTTTCTGAAAAAGACGGGGTCACGCTGCAGTGCTATTCGGTTATGAGCGCATGTTTGCATAATCATACCGCTAGCAGCTTTTTGATCATTAAGCCCGGTGTTATTTCGGCAATTAAAACCGCCGGGAACGGTGATACGGAGATAGCTTTAAGTTTTGTCAAGCACATCATATATCCCGATGACAAGAATCCCGACGGTACGTACGTGTATGGCTGCGGCGGAACATCTGCCCCGTGTTTCATATGGTTAACAGAGGCTGACGGGGATTACTACGTACTAAAGAGCAGTTTCGGTGCAGGCGGTATCATTATTCCTGAACAATCGGATTCGTAACATCAGAATAAAAATCACATGGCAGGATATCAGATAAGCATTATCCTGCCTTCTGTTTAAAGGCAAAGGTTTTTTATGAAAAGATATTTTAAGCTTTTTGTGCTGATAACACTGTTTTCAGTTGCTGTTTCATGCGTTTCATGCAGGAGCAGCGCCGGTCAGGACGGTAATGACGATCACAAAGCGTCCGCAGATATGTACTTTGTCGATAACGTCCTGTATGAATTTGTTGTAAATAAGATCAATATTTCCGACGGAAGCGTTTACGTCCCTTGTCCGGATCCGTTATGTACGCATACATTTGATATAAGCACCTGTCCTTTCAGCAAGTGTATGTCATACATTGCAGAAGACGGTGGCAAGTATCTGCTTTACGGCGCCGTAACCGCTTCCGATCTTACTCCGATCATCAACTGCTATGATACCGAAAACAATAAAACCGAGCTTGTATACGAAAGCAAAACAGGCCGATCAAATTATATTATATACGGCGACGGAGCGTTTTATTTTGACGTACCTCAGGTCAAGACTGTGGACGGGGTACTGATAAGAACAACAAAGTGCGACGTTATGCGTTATGACCCATCCCGAAAAACGCTGAGCAAATTCGGAGAGATGGACGAAAAAGACTGTCCGCTATTCGCGGAAGACGGATACGTTATATACAGATCCGGCGAAAACGGCTGTGTTTACAGGACGACCGGCAGTTTTGACAATTCAGATATCATTTCTTTGCCCTCCGGTCACATGTATTCTCCGACGGATTACTGGACCGTGGGACGCGGTTTTGCCGCAAGGTGTTATTCTCCAGCCGAGATATATATGTATAACGAAGACCGAATAATCGATATGCCGGAACAGCTTGACGGAAAGACTATAACTTTTGTCACGCGTACCGGAGATAACTTTTATTTCAACGTATCCTACGGATACAATTACGGCATCGGTGATGATTTTAAGAGCGAAGAAGACGGCTTGCACTTCAAAAACACCGTATGTTTACTGGATAAAAACGGTGAGTTTCACAGTTATGACGTTCACAGTAATTACAGCTTTGTAACGTCAAAAGGTTATGGGCATTGTATAATCGGTCGCGTCCTTTATAAATATGATAACGGAGAAGAACTTGATGAGAACGGATTCGACGCGACGTTGATATGGATCGATCTTGACACCGGACGGGCCGTCACATACACCAACCCCGGCACTACCACGTTTAATATCGTTACCGAGGAAATACCGGTGATAATAACGGAGAACAAATAATGAAAATCAGGATCTATCTTTTATGTGCGATCATTTTAGCGGTATTCTTGCTTCCCTCATGCAAAGGAGACGGTGAAACAACGACGTCCGTCGCCGTAAGCGAAACGGCATCCGAAACAGGCGGCAATACGGACGCGCCCGCGGAGGATTATCAATACAAAGATATCGTTAAAAGCGAGCATGACAACAAGTATTTTAACAGTCAGAAGATGAATGAATACTATTGTCCGGACGTTTTCAATCCGGATTATATCCCGTGCTTAGTGAACATCAAAACGGGAGAGATAGAGTACGCGTGCCCGATCGAAAACTGTACTCATGACGACAAAAACTGTTTTTACGCCGATAAAGACGTAAATGACGTGCTATACACCGGAAACTATTTGTTTATATATACCACAACGCCGTTCAAGGACAAGCCGCAGTTGTTTGCATATTGTTTTGAAAGTAATGAAATGGAAGAAATAGTTCTCGCAGCAGGTTCAACGGCGAATTTCAGGACGATACGCTACCTCGTCGGATACAGCGATAATGCAGTATACGCCGGCTTTACGTTCGGAAGCACCTCACGTCTTTACGAAATAGATCTTAACACCGGCATAGGAAAGTCAAGAAGTTATGATCCGTATTACATTACGAACTTTTATTATAATGAAGGCGAGTTTATTGTCAGCGAAGGAAAGAATTCCGGGCTCAACGTCATAGACACAGACGGAAAGATACATAATCTTATTCTGCCGGAAGGCGCCGAAGGATTTAAAGTAAGAAAGAAAGGTTTTTTGTATAAGACCGATAAACCGGCACGCATATACGACACGGAAAGCGGAAAATTCATAAATCTGCCGGATGACATGGATATCACTTCTCCCGTAAAGTCCGGTAAAGACTATTATTTCCAGTCTCGTGACGCGATCACGACCGCCGTGAACGCTTCAGGAGAAAATGTCGATTATATACAGTATAATAACGACGTTTACATTTACTCGACGGACGGAAAGTCAGAAAAATATACGGTGGACACAGATTATCATTTCATAATCTACGCGGCATACGACGGCTGTGTTATCGGAAGAATAATGTATAAACTGACTGACGGCGTTATATCAACGCTTGACGAGCTTGAATACGACCATATACGAATCGAGCTTGCGTCAGGTGAAACGGAACTTTTGAATTTATACGGATTATGATATTTTCGGCAGAAATACGCAAGATCACAAAAAACAGCGTCATGTTGATATCGGCACTGACGCTCTTTTTGGCTTGTGTATTTTTGTCTTACTATAACGTCATAACAGACAGAACGGAAACGCTCACGGAAGATCAGATCCGGTCTTCGTTCGTAACTCAGACAACAGTCTTTGAAAACAACGCAAAAAGAAGTCTGAAGGAGCTTGACAGGATAAGAACGGCGCATGACTCTTATTCATACGAATACTATGAAAGAGTGATAGAACTGTACTCAGACGCAAGAGAAAAAGTAACAATCAATAACGGCAGCGCCAAGGGTTGGGACAAACTGCTGAACAACGATACCGTTTTTATCCTGTCGCTTATCGCTTCGGTCGTAATTGGCGCGATATCGGTATTCGAAGAAAAGCGGACCGGTTCAATCAACGTAATATTCGCGTCAAAAAACGGAAGAGAAAAAACTGCGGCGGCAAAGATCGGCTCCGCAATGCTTATCTCTTTCTTGATCTGTATAGTTTTGAGCATTGTGAGCATTACGGTATTTCTGGTTTCCGGCGCGCTCAGCGACGGTTCAGCAGCAATACAGACCGCTTACAGCTTCCGGTTTTCGCCTTACGATATAAATCTTAATCAGGCGTTTCTCGCAATAACGGCAGGGCGAGCGCTGTTGTGTGTCCTGGTATGCGGTGCAGCCGCAATACTGTCCTCGATTTTCAATTCCTATATTCTTATCCTTACGACAGCTATTCTGCCGATCGCTGTTGAATTTATTATTTACAAAATTGATTTCAGCGCAGTTGATATTTGGATCAAAAACGTAAATCTGTTTTCACTGGGCGGTTCATATCTGCTGAAGCGCTATTATTCCGTCCGTTTGTTCGGTTGCTCTGATGCCTACACGGTTTGTATTATACTTGCAGTTGCACTGATCTTTGCCGTTATTCCGCTGTTTATATGTGTTTTTTGCAATAAAAGAAACCCAGTTAAACAAAAGTTGAAGAACGGTAATAAAACCGTAAAAGCAAAAAAAGAAAAAAATGTGGTATATAAAACGCTTTTTGGGTGGGAACTGAGAAAAAACATACTCAAGCCTTTGATCATTATAATAATGCTTGCTTTTACTGTTATACGTGTTTTCGTCTCTTCGGTTTCGTTTGCGCCGAAAGACAGCGCAAACGAGGAGATATACCGTGAATACTGTGAGATCCTGTGCGAAACGGATATAGCAAAAGCTAAAGAAGCACTGAGTGCAGAAAAGCTTCGTGTCAATACCGGTTTAAGATATCGCGAAATAGCTGAAAACGGGTTAAAGGAGAATACAATAACCAAGGCTGAATACGATGAAATGATGGTAGAATACGGGTACTGCACCGCAAGAGAGTATATTATGCAAAAGTGCGATGAACGTATGACCATACTTGTTTCGATAAGCAGGAATACCGGTGCGGACGTGCGCTTCGTATATGACACAGGGCTCAATAAATTCTTATCATCCGGCGCCGATTTCATTTTAGTACTGTTACAGATTCTATGCATTTTCACGGTTTTCACACATGAATACGAGAGCGGGTTTTACCCTATACTGCACACGTCACTTAACGGGCGAAGAAAAACGTTTATCAATAAGATACTGCTTTGTATTTGCTTGACCTCATTTGTTTTTATTGTATTTTCAACAAGTGATTTAATCGCTCTGGTCAAACAATTAACCACCGGAAATCTCAGCGCGTCCGTGATGTCCTTAAAGCCGGCGTATGAGTTCAGAAAAGATATAAGCATACGTGAATACATCATAATTCTTTATGCGGTAAAGTTTATTGCACACGAGATCCTTGCGCTGATAATCGTCTCCCTTTCCGCATTGATAAAAAGAAGCGTCAGCGTGTTTGCACTGGTGTGTACATATGTGTTTGTGCCATACTTGATTAAATCATTAGGCGGCATTTCATTTTCAGCTGACATTGCAGCTTTCTTGTCAGGAAATGAGGTTCTGCTTGCGCAAAACAACAGTATTTTACACATATTTGCTCACATTGCGATTGCTGTTGTATTAGTTATATCTGCATATTTTAGTTTCTGCCGAAAAAAAGAAAAAAGGACTTGAAAAAATGAAACTGGTTTTTGAAAACATCAGCAAATCATATGGAAAAAACAAGGCACTGAGCGATTTTTCGGCACAGTTCAGCGAAGGCGTTTACGCGCTTCTCGGACCTAACGGATCGGGAAAAAGCACGCTGATGAACATACTGACGGACAATCTCAAAGCTGACAGCGGAAGCATTTATTTTGACGGCGAAAACGTGCTGAAAATGGGAGCGAGATTCAGGGAAAAGATCGGTTTTATGCCGCAGTACCCGGGACTGTACGGCAGCTTTACGGCGGAAAGCTTTTTGTGGTATATAGCGGCGCTGAAAGGCATAAATAAAAAAACCGCCGAATTACAGATCGGCGAAGTTCTTACCGCGGTGGAGTTGTCAGACGTGGCGAATCACAGGATCAGTACATTTTCCGGCGGTATGAAACAGCGTCTCGCGCTCGCTCAGGCAGTCCTCGGCGACCCGTCTGTTCTCATACTTGACGAGCCGACGGCGGGACTTGACCCGAAGCAAAGAATAGCGATAAGAAACTATATATCAAGGATATCGTTTGATAAGATCGTCATAATAGCCACACACGTCGTGCCGGATATAGAGTATATCGCAAAAGACGTGATAATGCTGAAAAAAGGCGTTATCGTTGACAACGCCCCGCCCGCGGAGCTTTTGCAGAAAATCGACGGCCGCGTCTGGCGCATAAAGACGAAAGACGAATACGTGCAGGATTATCAGAACAAATATAAAGTTACAAACATCTTAAAGGACGACGACGGCGTTTCAGTGCGCATCCTATCCGACGAAAGACCGGACGAAGCCGCGATCCCCGTCGTTCCCACGCTTGACGACTATTATCTGCACGTGTTCGGAGAATGATTTTTATACGGCTCAAAAATACCCGCTTTGACGCTTTCTTTGACCGAAAGACGTTTAAGCGGGTTTGTTTTTGCGGCGGCTTTTTCTAATCCATGAGTTTGCGGAGTTTTTCTATCGCTCCGCGCTCGAGGCGCGAGATCTGCGCCTGCGAGACGCCGAGTTCGGCGGCCGCCTCCGTCTGCGTCCTGCCGAGATAATACCGTATGCCGAGCAGCTTCTTTTCGCGGCGCGTGCAGTGCTTCAGCGCCTCGCGCAGGGCTATCCTGTCGAGCCATGATTCGCCGTCCGCGTCCGCGAGCCTGTCGGACAGATAAAGCTCGTCGCCGTCGCACCCGAAGACGGGCTCGTACAGCGATACGGGATCGGCTATGGCGTCGAGCGCCTCCCTGACCTGTTTTTCACTGCAGCCGAGCTTTTCCGCAAGCTGCGCCGTGTCCGGTTCGTTCCCGGTCTCCTTTGCCGCCGCCTCTTTTGCGGACAGCGCTCTGTACGCCAGCTCCTTCGTGCTCCTGCCGACCTTAAGCACGCAGCTCTGCCGTATGCTTCGCCTGAGCTCGCCCGCGATCATCGGCACGGCGTACGTCGAAAAGCGCACGTTCATCCCGGGATCAAAATTGTCGACGGCTTTTATCAGCCCGACACATCCGGCCTGAAACAGATCGTCGGCGTTTCTGCCTCGTTTTTTTATCTTCGACACCTCGGACAAAACGAGCAGGAGGTTTGCCGTGATGAAGTCGCGCCGCGCCTGCCGGTCGCCGGCTTTCACCGCCTTCATCAGCTCCTCCGCTTCTTCATCCGACAGAGTTTTCAGTGATCCGGTGCTTATGCCGGTCACCTCAACTTTTCCGTTCATTTATATCAATTTTCCTTTTTCCTTTTATTTGCGGTGCACCGCATTTCCGATTATTGACGGGTCAGGGGCAAAAAAGTTTGAAAAAGGCTCTGTATTTTTTGCCATTTAACAGAAAAATATTTGACAAAGCTGAATTTGTGTGGTAGAATAAGATAACCGGAACTGTCTTTACCCGTAATATTGCCGAGCGGAGGACGATATGAGACATATAGATTTTGAAACGTATCTCGATAAAGTGCGCGGATGTTTTGCGGGCAAAGCGGCGATCGGCACGATGGGCGCGCCGTACGAGGGCGTCAAAATGCGCATGGAGCTGAAATACCGCCCGGAGATGACGGACGCGATGCTTCCGAACGACGACCTGGATCTGCAGGTCCTGTGGCTCGACGTGGTTGAAAAATACGGCGCCGATTTCACCTCGCGGCAGCTTTTGAGTCGCTTCTGCGAATACTGCGATTATTCGCCGGGCGAATACGCCGTGATGCGCAAAAACCATCAGTGCGGGATATATCCGCCGTATTCCGGCAGTTACAGAAACGACTTTTACCGGCAGGGCATGGGCTGTCCGATACGCTCGGAGATCTGGGCGTGCCTCGCGCCGGGCGAGCCGGAGCTTGCCGCGGGATACGCGAGCCGCGACGGCGTGCTCGACCACGAGGGCGAATCGGTTTACGCCGAGATGTTTTTCGCGGCGGCGGAGGCAGAGGCTTTCTTCGAGGACGATATGAGAGCGCTGATCGACGCCGGCTTGTCGGTCATCCCGCCCGGGTGTAAATTCGCGGAGCTCGTGAAATACGTCGTCATGCTCTGTGATACGCATAAAGACATCGACGCCGTCCGCGCGTATATACTCGACAGATACGGCCACCCCGACTGCACGAACATGTTCCAGAACATGGGCATAACGCTCGCGTCGCTCCTTCTGTGCGGAGCCGACCCGATAAAAACCGGGCTTACGGCGCTAAACTGCGGCTTCGACACGGACTGCACCTGCGCGTCAGCCGGCGAGATGCTGGGTATAATCCTGGGCGTCAAAAGATTCTCGGAGCTTACGGGGCTGTACGATCTGAAATACGTTCTGTCCGTCAGATCGGAGGGGCACAGCGACAGAACAGACGAGCTGTCGGAGGAGATCGCAAGGCTCGGCACGGCGCTGCCGCATACGGATACGGCGATAGATAACGCGCCGGAAACCGGCTTTGTCTTTGAGCCCGCTCCCGCGTATACGTTCGGATACGAATACAAATACAAGCCGTGCGTCACGCCAATCCATCCGTGCGCGGTGAGCGTAAAGATAAATCACAAGGGCGGAATCGAAGGAAAACTGAAGATAGACTGTCCCGAGCCGCTCTTCTGCCACAGTGCCGAGCTTAACGTGAGCGGTACGGACACGGCATCCGTGCTCTGCGTGTTCGGGATCGTGCCGGGCACGAAGCTCTTCCCGATGAAAAACATAATAGGCGTCACCTTCGTGACCGGCGGTGAGGAGTACAAAGACGAGTTCGGCATCTGCTGCGCCGATGTCTGGCGCGTCGACGGGCCGATCTGGCGCACGGAACCTGCGATCGCGCCGACCGCGCTCGAGGGCGGAAAAAGCTACTGGAGCCTGTTGAAGCCCGGCAGGAACGAGGGAGAGAACACCGACAACGTACGCGACTTCCACCTTGATTTCGCGCGCGACACCGACACGGCGTACGTGGATATAACCTCTTTGTCCGAACCTTTTGAGGAAGGGTATTCCGACGGGCGCATAAAGCGGTATTTCTACAAAGAAGAAGACAGCTTCAGGCTGTCCGACATATCCGGATTTTACGGTCCGTGCGTGTTCTATCTGTCGCAGACCGTCGTGTCCGACGAAGAAAGAAACGTTTACATACAGCTCGGCCGGAGCGCGCCGTTCGAATTGTACCTTAACGGTGAGCTTTTGTCGAAGCGCGACGATTGCGATACGTTCACGTCCGAGAACGTGCATATCTCCGGGGTAAAGCTTAAAAAAGGGGAGAACCGGCTCGTCCTGCGGCTGACGCAGATGAACGCGGACAGCAAATGGAGCCTCGTGTTCTCGAAGGGCGCGACGTGCGCCGAACATTACACCGATCTGAAATATAAAATAATATAACAGGAGCAAACCATGAAAAAACTGATCGTTCTGCTTCTTTGCGTGCTGACCGTCGTGTCCTGCTTCGCCGCGTGCTCGGATAAGCCGGGAAACGACGACACCACCGCCGCAACGGAAGCGCCGCAAACCGACGCTGAAGAGACCGTCGATCAGAACTACGTCCCGAATCTTCCCGAAGAGAAGTTTCCGGGCAAGTTCAACATACTTTGCGAGGGAGATTTCTGGGGTACGTTTGACGACCTGTACCAGGAAGAGGGCTCCGACGCCGACAACGTCAACGACGCCGTCTGGAGAAGATGCCTTGCGATGTATGACAGATTCGACGTTGACATAATGGTAACACCGTCCGGCAACACGACGACGGCGCTGAAGAACAGCGTCAAGTCGGGCGACGACGCGTACGACGCCGTCTGCGCCAGAATGCCGCTCATCGCGTCAAGCGCGGCGAACGGCGACCTTATGGACCTGTACGAAGTCGAGGGGCTCGACCTCAGCAAGCACTACTGGGACCAGAGCGCGAACGAAAAGCTTTCCATCGCGCATAAGCTGTTCTACACGGTCGGCGACATAATCACCGTCGAAGACCGCTGCACCTGGACGATGATGTTCAACAAACGTCTCGCCGAGGCGCTCGACCTCGAGAACCTTTACGAAGTCGTAAAGGAAGGCAGATGGACTTACGATTATTTCTACACCACGATGAAGAACTGCGGCTTCGCCAAGCCGAACGACGACGGCGAATGGGACTACAAGGCTTCCTACGCGTTCTCGACTCACAGAGACATGGCGTACGGCTTCTTCTATTCCGCCGGTCTGTCTTTCATACAGAAGGACAACGACGACATTCCGTATATCGAAGCCGCCAACAACGAGAAGATCCAGGACATCCTCGTGTATTCTCTGAAGGTCATGCGCGACACGCAGCTGACGATCGACGCTCACAAGTGGACTCACGTTGACCCGTGGGCGACGAGACTGACGCAGGCGGCGTTCGAGGAGGACAGAGCCCTGTTCTACGCGGAAGTGCTTTCGACGATAATCAGCCTGCGCTCGATGGATACGGACTTCGGCATCCTGCCGGTACCGAAGTACGATAGCAAGCAGGAAAACTACGTGACGTTCGTCAACCCCGCCGCCTCGCTGATCGGCGTTCCGATCTATCAGAAGAACAAGGAAAACGCGAGAAAGAGCGGTATAATCCTTGAGGCGATGGCGTATTACGGCCACGAGCTGATCGTCCCCGAATTCATCGAAAAGGCGATCAAGGGCATCGCGACGCGCGACGTCGAATCGATAGAGATGCTCGACATAATATTCAAGAACAGGATGTACGACCTCGGACTCATAAACGACTGGGGCACTATAGCGTCAAGCTACAGCGACCTCGTGTTCAACAATAAGAGCGATTACGCGAGCACGTTCAAAAAGACTTCCAAATCCGCTGAAAAACAGCTTAAGAACTTCTTGAAGAAAGTCGGCGTCGTTTCGTGACGCGTTACCGTTATAATTTGATCAACAGGAGAGAAATCATGAGAAAACTTATCGTTTTGCTTCTGTCGCTTGCGACCGTTCTGTCGTGTCTTGCCGCCTGCGCGGGCGGAGGCGACGACACCGAGGCGATAACGACGGAAGAATCGACGGAAGCCGTTGTCACCGAAGATCTGAACTACGTACCGGATCTGCCGGACGAAATGTTCCCCGGCGAATTCAACATCCTCTGCGAAGGCTCCTTCTGGGCGACCGACGGCGCGCTTTATCAGGAGGAGGCGTCGGACTCCGATAACGTCAACGACGCCGTTTACAGGCGCTGTCTTGCGATGAAGGACAGATTCGGCACGGAGATCGTCGTAACGCCGTCAGCCGATACGACGGTATCGCTCAAAAACAGCGTGAAATCCGGCGACAAAGCGTACGACGCGGTCTGCGCAAGAATGCCGAAGATCGCCGCGAGCGCCGAGAACGGCGACCTCGTCGATCTGAAAGAGGTCGAGACGATCGATCTGTCAAAGCATTACTGGGATCAGAGCGCAAACGAGAAGCTGTCGATCGGCGGCAAGCTGTTCTACACCGTCGGCGACATAATCGCGACGGAGGACCAGGCGACCTGGACGATGATGTTCAACAAGCGCATTGCCGAGGCGCACGACCTTGAAGACCTCTACACCGTCGTGAAAGAGGGCAGATGGACGTTCGACTACTTCTACAACCTGCTCAAGGATACCGGCGTCGCTCATCCGAACGATAACGGCGAATGGGACCATCTGGCGACTTACGCGTTTGCGACGCATATGGATATGGGCTACGGCTTCTTCTACGCCGCCGGTCTTTCCTTCGTACAGAAGGACAACGACGACATACCGTTCATAGACGCGACGAACCAGGAAAAAGTCCAGAACGTTCTGACGTATTCGCTCAAAGTCATGCGCGACACGTCGTTGACGATCGACGCGCACAAATGGGTGCACATCAGAGCGGCCGCGCACGAGCTGATCGCGGAGGCGTTCATGGAGGACAGAGCGCTGTTCTTCTGCGAAGTGCTCGCCACGATAATCGGTTTCCGCAGCATGGACACCGACTTCGGCATACTGCCGCTGCCCAAATACGACGCGTCGCAGCCCGATTACGTCACGTTCGTCAACCCGGCTGCCTCGCTCGTCGGCATACCGATCTATCAGAAGACCGTGGACAACTGCCACAAGAGCGGCATAATCCTTGAAGCGATGTCGTACTACGGCCACCAGATAATCGTGCCGGAGTTCATCGAAAAGGCGATCAAGGGCATCGCGACGCGCGACGTTGAATCGATCGAGATGCTCGATATCATCTTCAAGAACAGAATGTACGACCTCGGCCTCATCAACGACTGGGGCGGACTCGCGTCCGGCTACAACAATCTTGTTTTCAACAACAAGAACGACTACGCGAGCATGTTCAAGAAGTCTTCCAAATCCGCCGAAAAGAAGCTTAACAGCTTCCTCAAGAAGGTCGGCGTGGGCTGATCGCGGATAAATAAAAAAACAGGCTGTCTCAGCCTGTTTTTTCGTTCTCAGTTGCCGTTCAAAAGCGCCTGTATCTTGACTTTTATGATATCGAAGGCGACGTCGTTTTTGCCGCTGTTTATGACGATGTCCGCGAGCGACTTCGTCGGCTCGACGTAGACGTAGTGCATCGGCTTGACCGTCGAGAGATACTGGCGCGCAATGCCCTCCACGTCGCGCCCGCGCTCCTTCACGTCGCGGATCACGCGGCGCAGGATGCGCTCGTCGGCGTCCGCTTCCACGTATATCTTTATGTCGAGCATGTCGCGCAGACGGCTGTCGTTCAGCACGAGGATACCTTCGACGATGACGACCTCGGACGGTTTTACGGCGATCGTTTTGTCGCTGCGGTTGTGTATCGTGAAATCGTAGACCGGACACATGACGGTCTCACCGCGGCGAAGCGCCGACAGATGAGAGAGCAGAAGATCCGTCTCGAACGCGTCGGGATGGTCGTAGTTTAGCTTTTCACGCTCGGAGAACGGGAGCTCGTCGTGTCTTTTGTAGTAGTTGTCGTAATATATCACGCTGACTTTGTCGCCGAATTCGGCTTTCAGCCTGTTCGTGAAAGTGGATTTGCCGGAGCCCGTGCCGCCGGCTACGCCAATCATAACGGTTTTCATATGTCCCTCCGATGTATCGCTGACATATTATAACAGATACGCGCCCGATTGTCAAGCGTCAAACAAATTTCTCGAAATTCGATAAAAATTTCATTTTACTATTGACAATTGTCTTGATATATGATATCATAAGCCTGCCGGAGGTGATCTATGGTGATAAGAGAACTCATAAACAAGATCAAAATATTCGGGTTTTTCACGATAGCGAAGCTCGTCACGGCCGCGGCGCACATTAAGGAGCGGTTCACCGCGAAAAGCGAGGGCGGCGCCCTTGACCGCGACGTCTGACGGGCCGTCCCGCAACGTTTTTCAAAAAACACTTGACAAACGGCAAAAAAAGTAGTATAATCCCGGGTACAGGCAGAGATGAAGACAGTAATCCGCGCAGACGTATCAGAGAGGGGACGGCAGGTGAAAGTCCTTTACGGAGCGCTGATGAAGACCGCTTCTGAGCCGCGGCGAGGAAAAAGCAGTATTCGCCGCCGTGCCCCGCGTTAAGGGAAAACGAGTGAAATCCAAGGTGGGACCGTGTAATTTTTGCACCCTTGAACGTCATAAAGGCGTATCAGGGGTTTTTATATTTTTCGGAGGTTTTAAAATGAAAGTTGTTTACAACGACGGACACGTCGGAGAATGCGCACCGGAGGAAGAACTGCACATTATCCGTCATACGGCGGCGCACGTCATGGCACAGGCGGTGAAGCGCCTTTATCCGCACGCCGATTTCGGTTACGGACCCGCGACCGAAAAGGGCTTCTACTACGATATAGATCTCGGCGACACAAAGCTGACCGACGACGATCTGGCGAAGATCGAGGCTGAGATGAAGAAGATCACAAAGGAAAATCTTCCGGTCAAAGCCTTCACCCTGCCGCGTAAGGAAGCCATCGAGCTTATGGAGCAGAGAGGAGAGAAATACAAGGTCGAGCATATAGGCGATCTGCCGGACGACGCCGTGATAAGCTTCTATCAGCAGGGCGAGTATATCGATATGTGCGTCGGTCCGCACCTCTGCTACACGAAGGCGCTCAAGATATTCCGTATCACCGGTCAGTCCGGCGCGTACTGGAAGAACGACAAGAACAACAAGATGCTCACGCGTATAAACGGCACGGCGTTCTCAAAGCAGGAGGAGCTCGACGAATTCTTAAGACTTCAGGCCGAGGCCGAACAGCGCGACCACAGAAGGATCGGCAAGGAGATGCGCCTGTTCATGACGGACGATCTCGTAGGCAAGGGCCTGCCGATGTTCCTGCCGAACGGCTACACGGTGTGGCAGGAGCTTGAGAATTATATCAAGGAAAAAGAGCGCAAGCTCGGATATCAGCACGTTATGACGCCGTGCGTCGGCACAGTCGCGCTGTATCAGACTTCCGGTCACTGGGAACATTATAAAGACAATATGTTCCCGGCGATGGAGGTCGAGGGCGAGAGCTTCGTCCTCCGCCCGATGAACTGCCCGCATCATATGATGATCTACGCGAGCAGAGGTCATTCCTACCGCGATCTGCCGATCCGCATCGGCGAAATAGCGCACGATTTCAGATTCGAGTCGTCCGGAACGCTCAAAGGCATCGAGCGCGGACGCCACTTCTGCCAGAACGACGCGCACCTGTTCGTCACGCCGGATCAGATAAAGGACGAGGTCAGCCGCGTGGTCGACCTGATCTTCGACGTGTATAAGGATTTCGGGATCACGGATTACCGCTGCGTGCTCTCGCTGCGCGATCCCGATGACAAGGTCAAATATCACCAGGACGACGAGATGTGGGAAAAGGCGGAAAACGCTCTGCGCGACGTGCTGAACCAGCTCGGCATAGAGTATACCGAGGAGATCGGCGAGGCGGCGTTCTACGGCCCGAAGCTCGACGTCAACGTCAAGCCCGCCGTAGGCGCGGAGATAACGCTGTCCACCTGCCAGCTCGACTTCTGCCTGCCGGCTAAATTCGATCTGAAATACGTCGATAAGAACGACGAGAAGAAGACGCCCGTCGTGCTCCACCGCGCGATTCTCGGCTCGCTCGACCGCTTTATGGCGTATATAATCGAGGAGACGAAGGGCAAATTCCCGCTCTGGCTCGCCCCGCTGCAGGTCAAGGTGCTGCCGGTCAGCGAAAAGACGCTCGATTACGCGCAGAAGGTCACGGACGAGCTTGAAGCGGCGGGACTTCGCGTAGTGCTCGACGAGCGCGACGAGAAGATCGGATACAAGATCAGAGAAGCGCAGTCCGTCGACCGCGCGCCGTATATGATCATAATCGGCGCAAAGGAAGCGGAGGAGAACAATATCTCCGTACGCGACCGCGACACGGCCGAGACCGAGGTCATGACCGTTGCCGAATTTGCGGAAAAAGCGCTGAAACGGATAGCGGAAAGAAAATAAGGAAAACAAAAAAGATCCGCCGCGTCATGCGGCGGTTTTTTGCGTCGTGGGAAAAAGGAGTCGCTTCGCGACAAATTTGGGGGTCCCCACCCCGGCCGCTTACGCGGAGTGAAATGTTCCGCCGGGGGCGGAACGTGAAATTTGACTGACGTCAAGTGAAATTTGCCCTGCGGGCAAGTGAAATTCGCCTGCGGCGAGTTAAGGAGTCGCTGCGCGACAAATTTGGGGGTTTCCCACCCCTCACGGCTCGGCTCACGCCTCGCCACCCCCAAACCCCCTGTTCCCCTCCCGTCATTCTGCGAATGAGGGGGCCGCGTGGCCGTAGGGGTCGGCTACGTGAACCCCCGTTGCTCTCCAGTTCGCAACGGGGAACCCCGATGCTCCCGCCGTTTTTTTGTGTCGCTGCGCGACGTTCCGTGCGCCTCGTCCCTCGGCGCTTTTGGGGATTCCCCGCCCCCCTTCTACCACCCCCAAACCCCCGCCTCCCCCCACCATCCGTTGGGGCTTTTTTGCAGTAAGGCGGGGGCTTGCTCCCGCCGCCCCCCGGGGCACCGATTCGTCGAGGGCGCCGACCCCTACGGTCGCTCGGCCCCCTC
>JAGDCE010000020.1 GCA_017958705.1 Clostridia bacterium | reverse complement strand
GACAAAAAGGACGAAGCGCTCGGAAAATAACGGGATCAAAGTTAAAAGGGCTGTCATGCGGGCAGCCCTTTTTCTTTGCCGTTATATCGACGTTATATTTTCGTAAGTACCATCGGAGCAAAAAACTCGGGTCTGTGGAAGTCCGGTTTCTTTGTGCCGACCGGCGCGAACGAGCCGTAATGCGGGACGTCCGTATCATCTCCGCATTTATAGAAATTGCCGTAAATGACGTCGCCTTCGGTGAAGCTGTCGTCGCCGTATACGGCTTTTATAATATCCAGCCCGATGCGGACCGTGACCGTCCAGCGGTCGCCGGATCTTTTCGCGGTCACGTCCGGGAATCTGCCGCAGATCTTATCGAGCGGCACGCGCCCTTCTCTGCCGGCGCCGTAAGCGGACAGTATCGCGCCGTTCGCGTTCATCTCGCAGTTTATGTAACCGCCGGGTTTATACGCGGCGAAAAACTCGAGGCAGCTGTCCTTATAGACCGGGTCCATGTTGCTGCGATACACGGCGCGCGGATCCTTCTCCTTCACCGTAAGCTTTGCGTAAAAACCGTCGCCCGGCACGAACGCGAGCCTCGCGTACGCTTCCGGACGGTATTCACCGCCCCATACGTAATTGTCTATCGGCGCGAGCCGCGCTTTTCTGAAATCGACCGGAGCGCCGGTCATCACGATCTCGTATTTTTTCACGGCGCACCTCATTCAAAGCTGATCTTGCCGGAAAGCTTGGGAGACGCGACGGCGACATACGTGTTGCCCGACGCGATGTGCAGCGGCGTTATTCCGTCCGCCTCGTACAGCTTTATCGGCGTGGCGCCGTTCGATCTCTGCCACGTTATCATGACGCTGCTTCCGCCGTAAACGTAATATCCGCTTCCTCTGCCGGAGTTGATTATCTTCATCTCACCGGTCGAGGTGTTGACAGTGATATAGTCGCAGATAAGTATAATCAAGTTGGTAAACGCCAGCTGCTTCCCTGTCGACGCATCGAGATGCGGTTCGCCGTACTGCGATCTCGAATAGGTGTTTGTCAGCGTGGAATAAGAGTATTCCACCGTCATATTCGCCGAGAAAGGAATGCTTAAATGCGTGCAGTAATTGCCGCCGGTCATATCCCTGTTCTGAAGATAATCCTCGACAGAATACGGGGACATCTGAACGTCGACCTTCAACTTTACGCCAAAGGCGTTCGCCCTTGATCGCAGACCGTTGCTGTCCGTGACTATGCTGTTCTCCGTTCCGCGCGTCGTTTTCAGCGTCGCGTCGCGGTAGAAGCCCGGGCTCATGTCGCCGACGATCGCGTCAAGCGCCGTGATGCCGCGCTCGACCTGTATCTTGTTGCCTTCCGCCGTCGTGCCCGCCTGGACGAACACGGCGTTGTGGTTCGTTGCGAAATCATAGAAATACGAACGGGAGTCTATGACCGGTCCGACCTTGTCGAGCTTGCTTATATCGGAATACACCGCTAAAAATCTCGTCAGACCGCCTTCGACGAGCGCCTCGTATACGACAGCGGCGCGTGAAAGTCCGAATTGCGGCGACGCGACTCTGTCATTCTTTATCACGATCGCGATCGGGCGCGATCCGGAAAGATCTGTCTCGGTCGGCTCTCCCGTGATCGGATCGGTATAGTCCGCGTGAATAATCTCGAACGTCTCCGGAACCGTTTCGGGTTCCGTTTCCGTCTCCTGTTCCGGGCGGAGCGAGTCGATCATTTCGTTAACCATGTCGCACGACGTCATCCCCGCCGCAAGCAGCACGGCGAGAAGACAGGCAATGATCCTTGATTTCATTTCAACTTCCTTTCGTTATGTCAAAAATCGGTTCTTATGAGTTTAGTACTGTCCTTTGTCGAATAAATAAAGCTGTAAACGTGGCACAGCTGTTCCGGTACGAAATACCGCAGCGGCCGCGGCGCGGCTCTGCCGGTCTTCCCGACGACGACAAGCTTGATCTTCATTTTCGCCGGATCCATGCTTTTGATGAACACCGCGACCTCGTCTCCCGGCAGCACGTCGTCCCTGTATTCGGACAGGCCGGAGAGATTGGGCGCCAGTTCTATGAAGACGCCGTACGGCTCCACGCCGCGCACGACGCCGCGCACCGTCTGACCGGCGCTGAAGCAGGATGCGTTCTCCTCCCACGTGCCGAGAAGCTCGCGCAGCGAAAGGCTTATGCGCAGAGGCGAGCGCTCGACTCTGTTCACCACGCAGCGCAGATCGTCGCCGACTCTGAGTCTGTCGGACGCCGACGAGATCCGCGAAACCGATATCCTGTCTACCGGCAGAAGCGCAGGGACGCCGCATCCGACGTCGACGAACGCGCCGAATTTCTCGGTATGAGTGACGCGGCATTTTATCACGTCTCCGCTCTGCAGATACGACAGATACCCGTCGACGCAGTTTTTCTGCGCCCGAGCGCGCGACAGTATAGCCGTGCGTCTGCCGTTCTCCCCGGCGAATCCGTCAACGGTGAAGCATACGGCTTTGCCGACGCGCGAGATGACCGCGATATCCTTTATCTCCTCGCCCTCAGTGTACACGGTCTGACCCTTCGGGATGACGCCGGTGACGGCGCCGAGATCGACGATCAGATCGAGATCGCGTCCGCACCTGACCGCGACCGCCTCGAGGATCCTGCCGGTGACGGCGGCGAGGCGCAGTCCGGCTTCGCTTCTTATATATTCCGTGTTTTCAGCCGTGCCGTAAAGACAGCCCTCCGGCACAAATCCGTTCTGCATATGATAGACCTCCGAACGATAAACTGATAAATACTATTATCAGCCCGCGGCAAATATGCAGAACCGGCAAAAAACCGCCGTCCGACTGCTATTATACACTATTTTTTCACTTTTGTACACCCCCATAAAAAAATTTTTTGTAAAGGTCTTTACTTTTTTACACTTTGTGTGCTATAATGCCGGAAACAGCATCGGGGGGAGGCGAGCCGGTTGATCATATATTCGAAAGACGTCGGACAGACAGAAAAGGCCGGCGCGGAGCTTGCGGAAAAGCTCGGGCCGGGCGATTTCGTCGCGCTTTACGGCGATCTCGGCGCGGGAAAGACCGCGTTCGTCCGCGGCGCCGCGTCCGTGCTCTGCCCCGGAGCGCCGGTGTGCAGTCCCACGTACGCGATAATGAACGTCTACGGCGGCAAGGTGCCGGTCTATCATCTCGATCTGTACAGGATCGACGGCGACGACGATCTTTACAGCACCGGCTACTACGATCTGCCGGTCGGTCAAAGCATCGTTTTCTGCGAATGGTGCGAAAAATGCCCGGAGGCGATACCGGATAACGCGATAAAAGTTTTTATCACCCGCGACGGTGACGGAAGGAGGATCGAAATTGCTGATACTTGCGCTTGACACCTCGTCCGTTTCCGTGTCGTGCGCGCTCGTTGAAGACGGCGCGACGGTCGCGTCGGGATTTCTCAACGCCAAAATAACGCACAGCGCGACGCTGATGCCGATGATCGAAAACCTTTTCGCCGCATCCGGCAGAAAGATCGGCGACGTGTCGATGTTTGCGGCGACGTCCGGACCCGGATCGTTCACCGGCGTGCGCATAGGCGCCTCGATCCTGCTCGGACTCGCTTTCGGCAAAGGTCTGCCGTGCGTCGGCGTCTCGACGCTCGAGGTCACGGCGTATCCGTTTTCTGACCGCGAAGGGGTGATCGTCTGCCCCGTCATGGACGCGCGGCGCGGGCAGTTTTACAACGCACTGTTCAGAGACGGACGGCGGCTGACAGAGGATCGCGCGATCTCGGCGGAAGATCTTGACGCGCAGTTAAGAGAGCTCAATGCTCCGGTGCTGCTGTGCGGCGACGGATATGCGCTTGCCGCGAAACTCATGCCGGGACGCGAATACGTATCGCCGCCGGACGAGCTGATATATCCTCAGGCGGCGAACGCCGCGCGGATAGCCGCGCGGATATACGAGTCGGCGCCCGACAGATCGGTTTTCACCGACCTGAATTTCAAACCAGTATACTTAAGACCTTCCCAGGCGGAAAGAGTCTGCAAAGAAAAGGAGAACATATGAAGACCGAAAAGAAAATCTTGGCAATAGGCTGTGATCACGGCGGTTATGAGCTCAAGGAAGCGATAAAAAGCTACCTCACCGCGAACGATATCGAGTTCAAGGATTTCGGCTGTGACGGCGAATCCGTGAACTATCCCGATTACGCCGACAAGGTCTGCCGTGCGATCCAGAGCGGTAAATGCTACAGAGGCATACTCGTCTGCGGTACCGGCATCGGCATGAGCATGGCGGCAAACAAGCACAAGGGAATACGCGCGGCGTGCTGCTCCGACACGTTTTCCGCGAGGATGACGCGCGCGCACAACGACGCGAACGTTCTCTGCCTCGGCGGCAGAGTCGTGGGCTTCGGGCTCGCGACGGATTTGGTCGAGCTGTTTCTCAACACGGAATTCGAGGGCGGAAGGCATCAGGTCAGAGTCGACATGCTGACCGCGCTTGACAACAATAAATAAAGGAGATACGGATATGTACACAAAAAGACCCCCACTCGGCTGGAACTCCTGGAACACCTTCGGCAACGACATAAGTGAAGAACTGCTTATGCAGACCGCTGACGCGATGGTCGAAAAAGGACTGAAGGACGCCGGATACGAATACGTCGTGATCGACGACTGCTGGTCGCTGCGCGAACGGGACGAAAGCGGCGATATCGTTACGGATCCCGTTAAATTCCCGCACGGAATGAAATATCTTTCCGATTACATCCATTCCAAAGGCCTCAAATTCGGTATGTATTCATGCGCGGGCGTCAAGACCTGCGCGGGCTATCCGTCAAGCTATCACAACGAATTCCGCGATGCGAAGCTGTTCGCTTCATTCGGGATCGATTTCCTGAAATACGATTTCTGCAACGTACCGCAGGGATCGAACGGTCCTCTGCTCTATCACACGATGGGCATGGCGCTGAAGGAGTCGGGACGCGACATCCTGTTCTCCGCCTGCAACTGGGGCTCCGATCACGTTGAGACGTGGATACGTTCCTGCGGCGCCGGCATGTACCGTTCTACCGGCGACATAAACGACAACTTCAGTTCCGTTCGCGACATAGCGCTGTCTCAGGTCGACAAACTCGCATATTCCGGGATCGGCTGCTATAACGACATAGACATGCTGATCGTCGGAATGTACAACCGCGGCAACGTTAGGAACGGCGGCTGCACCGACGTCGATTACAAGACGCACTTCTCCGTTTGGTGCATGTTCGGCTCTCCGCTTATGATAGGCTGCGACGTAAGGAACGTTAACGACGTTTCGCTTTCACTGCTGAAAAACAAAGACCTGCTCCGCATCAACCAGGACGAGGAATGCAGGACGGCGTTCGTCTGCGGCGACAACGGCAACAAGGGACTCGTGTTCTTCCGCCATCTGTCGGACAACGAATACGCGCTGATGTTCGTCAACTTTGCCGACGAGGAAGCCGAGATAAGTCTCGATCTGACCGATATCGGTCTCTGGGACGGCTGCGGATACGGTCTGGCGGTAAAAGACGTGTTCACGGGCGAGAAGGCGCTGATCGAGCGCTGCAGGACCGAAAAGCTCGCGGCACACGACAGTAAGGTGTTTCTTTGCGGGACGATAGGTTTATAAGATGCACCGTCTGCGGCTCCGCGCTGACCGCCGACGAGATCGCGCTTTACAAGAAAATGGTGAACCGCGGCGCTGAGGAATTCTGCTGTATCAGATGTCTTGCCGGACATTTCAACGTCGGCACGGACAGCCTGTATAAAAAGATAAAGCAGTTCCGCGCAGACGGCTGCACGCTGTTTTCCGAAGAACCGAAGACGCGTTATCTCGGCGTAGACTACGGCGACGTGCGGACCGGGATTGCCGTATCCGACGAGACGAACATCCTCGCCGGAGGCGTCGGCGTGATCAAAGAGGAATGGGCGCCGAAGCTGGCCGAACGGATAAAGGAGTACGTCATCGAATACGGTATAACCGACATAGTGCTCGGGGATCCCGTCAACATGAACGGCAGCCGCGGTCCGCGCTCAGAAAAAGCGCACGCGCTCTGCGAGCTGCTCACGGACGTATGCGGCGTCAACGTCATTTTATACGACGAACGGTTGACGACGGTATCCGCACATATGTACCTGTCCGAGAACAACGTCCGCGGAAAGAAGCGGAAGGAAAAGGTCGACAAGCTCGCGGCGGAAATAATCCTGCAGGCGTATCTCGATTCACTTCAACGCTGATCAAAACAAAACGGCCCTTCGCTTTCGGCGCGGTTTGATAAGGAAGAAATTTTGACTATGCTATACCGCGCCGAAGCTAAATTCGCCTGACGGCGAGCTAAATTATGCTTTGCATAGCTAAATTTGCTGACGCAAGCTAAATTCGGCTTTGCCGAGCTGAAAGAGGCGAATTTAATTTAGCTGAAAATCTTTGATTTTCAATTTAGCTGTTTTGCCGATAGGCAAACAATTTAGCTGACGCGCTTTGCGCGGCAATTCAGCGAAAAACAAACAACAAAGAACAGACTGAAGAATTTCCAGCCTGTTCTTTTCAATAATTGCGTACTTACTCACCACATTTACGCATAGTGAATAACTTCCTTATCGGGCTTGCTCATTGGCGAAGGACCGTTTTTCATCTTATATCATTTTTTGCGCTTTTTCTTTACGATGATGACTGTCACCGCGGCGGCGATCAATACCGCGGCGGCGGCCGCGATATACGGGATCGCGCCGTATTTTTTCTCAGCTG
>JAGDCE010000216.1 GCA_017958705.1 Clostridia bacterium | reverse complement strand
GAAGACGTCGGGAATGTCCTGGCTCTGCTTGTGGCCGTCGATCTCGTTCCAGTAGCAGATGCCCACCATCTGCCAGATGTCGTCTCCCTCGCCGCCGACCTTCTCCTCCACGATGAGGCGGTCCCGGACCCGGAAGCACCAGTCGTCGGAGCGCTCCTTCCTGATGGCCAGAAAGTCGGAGCCGTAGTGGTATTTTTTGATGATGGAGGGGTTGCTGATCAAAAGGTCCGCCTCGAAGACGTAGGCGTTGGAGAGCATGTATCTCGCGACGAGAGCGGAGCCGATGTTGTTGGCTTCGTTGAAAAGCGGGTTTTCAAGAAATTTTATCATCGGATATTTGTACAGCAGCTGATCGAACTGCTCCGCAAGATAGCCGCGGACTATGTAGATCTCGTTGATACCGGCTTCCAGACACGAGTCGATCAGCCTGTCGATTATCCTGACGCCGTGCACGCGCACGAGAGGTTTCGGCGTGTTGAAGGTAATCGGCGCGAGCCGCGATCCGAACCCCGCCGCGATGAACACCGCGCGCTTCGCGCGGTACGGTTCGAGCGCCGTAAGACCGGCGTTCGTTATCTGTCCGTCGCCGATATATCCGGCCTCGCCGAGCTCCTTGACTATCCTGTTTATCGTCCCGAGAGAATGACCCGTGCTCTTCTCCAGGTCCCTCTGCGACAGTGGGGCTTTCGCCTCCGCAAGCTTGACAAGTATGTCGAATTGTTTTTTCGTCAGTTCCATTTCAAGTCTCCGTTTTGTTCATTTCTGCCGTGTTTTTGTTCCGCATTGGCACGGCGTAACGCGTTTCCGGATCGATACCGGCCCTTCAATCCCCTTTCAGGGCCTGTCCCAGCCGGTTTCAACACCGTTTCCGCCGATCTCTGCCGCGCGTCGTTGAACACTAATATACATCATTTGAACACATATGTCAACTGTATTTTATTAATTTTTCATATTATGAAATACTATTTTAACATTTACCGAGGTTTAGTAATGCTGCGATAATTCGGAAATTGTCATTTATAATGACATTCGCGGCGAAAACGAACCGTGCATTTATGAAATTAATAGTTTTTTACAGCGTTTTCGGGCAGCGGTATTGACTTTTACTCGCGTTTTTGCTAGTATATCCGTATCATCACGATTTTATGATTCAACCGTCTGATATCATTTTAGCTGACATTAAATACCGGAGGGCATTATGAAAAAGCTTTCCACCCGGCTGCTCGCAGATACTGTCGTATCGCGGCGAAAAGCGCTGAAGATCACGCAGGCACAGCTTGCGTAGATGACCGCATCCACCGCGGACTAATTTCGCGTCTGGAATCAAATAGCTTCACGCCGTCCATAGAACAACTTCAGGCGCTTGCAGTGACGCTGAACTTCGACCCGACCGAACTGTTCGTGGATACGTCCGCGACATCCGCCATTGTGATCGACCGTTCATATAAGATAGCCGTCGCGGGCACCGGTTACGTGGGGCTTTCGCTCGCCGTTCTTCTCGCTCAGCACAATCAGGTCATCGCGGTCGATATCATACCGGAGAAGGTAGAAAAGCTCAATAACTGTATCTCCCCGGTACAGGATGAATATATCGAGAAGTATCTGTCGGAAGCCAGGAGCGGAAAGAGAAGGCTGGATCTCAGAGCCACGACCGACGGCACCGCCGCTTATGCAGACGCGGATCTTATTGTGGTCGCCGCGCCGACTAATTACGATCCGAAGCAGAATTTCTTTGACTGATCTGCCGTCGAAAGCGTACTGGCTCTTATTAAGGAAAGCACGGCGAAACGGAACGAGCCGACTCTTGAGGACGGGTCGACTTTCTTCGGCTCTCCGGTCGTAAACGATCTCAATAAATTCAAAGAGATGTGCGGATGTATCATCGCCAACCGCTACGATCCGGTTCTTGACGACGTCAAAGAAAAAGTATATACCCGCGATCTGTTCAGGAGGGACTGACTTATGAGCAAAGTCGAGATCGATCTTAACGGCAAGACCGTACTTGTCACCGGATCTCCCGGATTCATCGGGGCAAATCTGGTGATGAAGCTGTTAAAGGAAATGACGTCCGGGACGGTCATCAGTCTCGACGACATGAACGGCTACTACGACCCGAAACTCAAGGAGTATCGGCTCAGGCTGATCGGGAATACAGCCGAATACTCGCCCGTGAAGCACATCTTCATCCGCGGTTCCATTGCGGACAAAACTTTGATCGATCGGGTCTTCTCCGATCACAAGCCATCCGTCGTCGTGAACCTCGCTGCGCAGGCCGGCGTCCGGTATTCCATCGACCGTCCCGACGTATATATCGAGTCAAACGTCATAGGGTTTTACAATATCCTTGAAGCGTGCAGAAACAACCCTGTCGAACATTTGGTTTACGCATCTTCTTCTTCGGTTTACGGAGGCAATAAAAAAGTGCCCTTCAGCACGGATGACAAGGTTGATACCCCTGTCAGCCTGTATGCCGCGACGAAAAAGAGCGACGAGCTGCTGTCGCACGCGTATTCCAAGCTATACAGCATCCCGTCCACGGGACTGCGTTTCTTTACCGTATACGGTCCCGCGGGACGGCCGGATATGTTCTATTATTCCGCCGCAAACACGCTAGCCGAAGGCGGCGCGATAAGGATCTTCAACTACGGCAACTGCAAACGCGATTTCACGTATATCGACGATATCGTGGAAGGCGTCGTCCGCGTAATGAAAGGCTCGCCGGAAAAGAAAAACGGCGAAAGCGGTATACAGGTTCCGCCGTACGCCGTGTACAACATCGGAGGCGGGGCACCGGAAAACCTGCTCGATTTTGTCAGCGTACTTCAGGATGAACTGGTGAGAGCCGGAGTGCTTCCGGCCGATTATGACTTTGAAGCTCATCGCGAGCTTGTCGGGATGCAACCCGGCGACGTACCGACAACGTTTGCAGACAGTACGCCCCTGGAGCGGGATTACGGCTTCAAGCCGGGTACAAATATCCGCGACGGGCTAAAAGCCTTTGTAAATTAGTATAAGGAATATTATATAACATAAACATACCGACGAAATGTGATATAAAAGCCGAATAGCCATGATCCTTCGGCGGTCGTCTCGTTAAACGCCGTTTACCGCCGTAACAAAAGCCTCACGCAGAAAGAATACCACGTGAGGCTTTTTTCAGCTTCCGTTTTGAACGGCTCTGCCCGATAAGCGCCCGCTTTTCGGCTACGGGATAATTGCGTTAAGGATTACGTTTTTACGGATCGTTAAATGCGTTTGTTTTTATTGAAAACCCAGTACAGCGGCGTCAAGAGCCTCATAAGCCAGGGACAAAGCCATATAATATAATAGCTGGCCTTCATTACGAAAGAACAATTTCTGAATCCGACCTTTTTTTTCAGTTCGATGATCTGTTTCCTCATCCATTTTCTGAATTCGCCGGATCCTTCCCCTTTTTGCGGGATGAACTTATCGTAATATATGATCATTCTGCGGAGCCTGTCCTGCTTCATGATCTTTAAATGATCCGACGTATAAATATCGGGTATGTTGTCTTCAACGAACGTTTCCATCCGTTCGCACACGGTGAGCCAGTCTTTTATGCTGTCGGCCGTTTTCTGCTCGGTGATGCTTCCGGGTCTTTTTCTGTAAAGATATAAGGGATTGTCGATGACGCAGATCCTGTCGCACAGGTTGATTATCCGGTACATCACGTCAATGTCTTCATACAACATTCCGATCGGGAATCTTATATCGTTCCACAGCTCTTTCCGGTACATTTTGTTCCACAAGTAAGCGTGGATTGTGTTCGCCGCAAATGCCTGCATGGCTTCGACTCGGTTGTACAAACCTTTGCCGATCGGCGGGCGCAGCTCTTCCGTTCCGGTCCGTTTCATCACGCCGGTCGTGGTATGGATGGTAAACCTGCAGATCGCCATATCGGCGTCGTTTTCCGTCATGGCGTTAAGCATAGTCGAGACGTAATCCGGATCGTACGCGTCGTCGGAATCGATGAAGAGCACAAAATCTCCGGTCACGGCGTCAAGTGCCGCATTTCTGGTACTGCTGACGCCGCTGTTTTTCTGATGGATCAGCCGTATGCGTTTATCTTTTTCCGCATACTCGTCGCAGATCTTTTCGGATCCGTCGGTCGAGCCGTCGTCGATAACGATTATTTCCAGATTGTCATAACTCTGATTTACAACACTGTCCAGCGCTTCGCTCAAATACGCAGCCACGTTATACACGGGCATGATAACACTGACGAGATATTTGTCGTTCATTTCAATTCTCCTTTTCGGTTTTTATTGGAAAACGGTTTATTCCGATGGTGTATCAATGTGTCCGAACTCGTTTTTATAACGCTTTCTGCATACTGCATAGAAGATAACTCCAAGCACGGTCCAGCCGCCGACTATGATCCATTCCTCGACGGTCAGCGCACAGCCGGATCCGGGTATAAGGTACAGAATGACCATCATGCCCGACAAGATAGTCGCCATGATCCCGACGAATCTGTAATGTTTCACTTTATACGGCCGGTCAAGATCCGGCTCCTTTTTGCGAAGGATCAGAAACGACAGAGCGACCATACAGTACGCGAGGCAACACGCGAAGCTTGCCGCGTCTGAAATCCAGATCAGCATATTCCTGCCGAAAAACGGCGCGGCAAGAGACAGCACGCCGATAAGTATGAGAGCGTTGACCGGCGTTTTTTTCTGCGGGAGGAGTTTTGCAAAATTGCCCGGGATCATTTTTGATTCCGCCATTGAGAAAATCGCCCGGCTTCCGCCGATCAGGAAGGAGTTCCAGCTTGTGACGACACCGCACAGGCCGCCGATTATAAGCACTTTTGACATAACCGCGCTGTTGAAAACTTTTTCCATGGCGGTCGCCGTGACAAGTCCGGCGCCCCCCAGGGCATTCGCGATGTCTTCTTTGTTCATCGCGTAACCGACGGCAAACACAACGAGTCCGTAGAAAACGACCGCGCAGATTATCGAAAGCAGCAGTATCCTTGCGATCTTCTTCAACGGGATGTTTATCTCTTCGGCGACCTGGGGGATCACGTCAAAACCGAACAGGAAAAACGGCGCTACGACCGCCACGGAAAGGACGTTCTTTATCGAGCCGAACCCCTCGCCGACTATCGTCTGTCCCTCCAGATTCGACGGAGATCCGTTTATCACGGACGCCGCGACGAGGATTATGCCGACCGCCGCGATCGTCACCGTCAGTACGGTCTGGAAGATCGACGCCGCCTTGATGCCGAGAATGTTTATGACGATTATCGCGATCGTGCAAAGTGAAGCGAGGATGATACCTGTCAGATATACGTCAGATCCTGAGATCGTGTAAAGCTGCACCTGTGAAAACGACGGGAAAATGTACTGTACGATCGTAGGCAGCGACACCGCTTCAAAGCATACCACGCCGATATAACTGAGGATCAGCGCCCATGTACAGATGAAAGAGCCGGTCGGGCCGAACGCTTTGTAGCTGAACAGATGCTCGCCTCCGACCTTCGGCATCGCCGGCGTGAGCTCGGCGTACGTCAGACCGACAAAATATATCATTATACCGCCGATGACAAAGCCGATGATCGTGCCGATAACACCCGCATCCTGTATCCACCGCCCGGATGAAACCACCCATCCCCAACCGATCATCGCCCCGAAAGCAACGACCAGTATGTCCGTAGCGGACATCACTTTTTTAAATCTGTTTTTCAATTATCGGTTCTCCTCTTTTTCATTCGGGATAGGTTTTGTCGATGCCGATGAAGCCGACCGCCTCCGGGCGCACCGCCCGCGGGGTCTGTTTGCTCAGTTGTGTCTGAACCTCACGTTGTCTTCCCACCAGAAGTCCTTGTCGTATTTCCATCCGATCAGATCTTCGAATTCCTTTTTATATCCGCGGCCGTTGATCATCTGGAATATGAATTCGCCGGAATAGTTGCCCTCCATGACGCACCATCCGTCAGGAGTCAGCACAAGATCCCAGCCGATATATCTGTATCCCGGCATCGCGTCCATGATCTCGTTGACAAAGGCGATAAGCTCGTCCCACCGCGGGATCTGAAATCCTTTTATCGTGATGCCGGAATCGGGGTGAACTTTGAACGTCTTGCCGCTTTCCTGAAATCCGTCCGTGATAACGACACCGGTCTCAGGGTCGATCTCCGCGTCAAATCCGGTCAGCACGGCAGAAGCGATGAAAGCGCCTCCCATACCCACTTTTAACCAGGGGTGGTAAAGTCTGACTTTCCCGTCTTTATCCCTGACGGCCGTCGCCCTGATGGCGTTTGCGGATTCTTTGTGCAGTACGGCCAGCGATCCGTCCTGATTTATGACTTCTTCTATGACCATGCGCGAGACTCTTGAAGGATGCTTTTCCTGAAGCTGCCGCCCCTCTCCGAGCACGCTCTGAAGCGCAGTCCCGACGTCGTTGCCGTATTCGTCAAGAGACGCCTTATGTACGCCGATACCGTAGGAATAATCAGCAGGTTTTACAACGAACACTTTATGCTTTTTCACGAAATCGGCAAATATATCATAGTCTTCCATTCCGTGCAATTCTATGACGTCGCGTTTGTAGTACGGTTTCAGCAGCTGATACGTCCTGTATTTATCCTGCAGGTTGTCGCGGCTGTCGGGACCGGCGCCTTTGTTCAGGTAATTGACGTATATGCCTCTGTTCATCCTGACCATATACCCGAGCTTTTCTTCGGTGCTTTTATCCGTAAGACGGAAATAATACTCCTCGTCAACGGTGCAGCCGAACACCCAGAAATCATAAACGAATTTATAGCGCAGCTCCGTTATCTCTTCGTCGGAGGCGCCGGGATTATAGCGTCTGATCTCGTCGTCCATCTTGCCGAGCATCAACGGCGTGTAAAACGGCTTGCGGACTCCCTTGAGGTCGATGGTGATCTCAGCTATCAGCCGCTTCGCTATTTGTCTGATCTCTTCCGGATCCTCCGTTATCTTCAAATAATCCTTCAGCATTTTTTCGATCTCCTTTATAATCTGCGCGCGTTTCCACACAGGTTCAGTTGTGTGAAAATCTCTCGTTATCCTGCCACCAGAAATCCTTGTCGTACTTCCAGCCGATCAGCTCTTCGAACTCTCCTCTCAGGCCTTTGCCGAGGATCATCTGAGATCCGAACTCGCCCGAATAGTTGCCTTCGACCACGCACCATCCGTCAGGCGTCAGAGCCAGATCCCACCCGATATAGCCGTAACCGGGCAGCTGTTCCATCAGCTCACCGACGAAGGATACGCATTCCTGCCAGCGCGGTATCTGATAACCCTTGAAAACGACGTGCGTGTCGGGATGAGCTGCCGCCACATCTCCGCTCTCCTGAAACCCGTCCGATGAGATCAGTCCTGTGAGCGGATCGATCTCCGTAAGAAAGCTGTTCTGCGCGCCTGAGCCGAGAAACGACTTTTTTGCGCCGACCTTGATACGGGGATGGTAAAGCACGATCCGCCCGTTCTTGTCCCTTACGGCCGTGGCGCGCACGGGGTTGACGGAGTACGGATGGAGCCGGCTCAGCGCATCATCCTGCACGATCAGCTCTTCGAGCACAATCCCGGTCTTCTTTGAAGGATACTTGTCATGGATCTT
>JAGDCE010000215.1 GCA_017958705.1 Clostridia bacterium | reverse complement strand
GCTGTCGGCGATACTGTCGACGTACCGCCTGACTTCCGTCTCTTCGATGCTGACCTCGCCCCGCCGCCGGATCTTTCTTTGGATATCCCGGTAAACGCTGAGCGCCGTTTTGTACAGATAAGACGTGACGGCACGCTCGTCGTTTGCGGATATGTTTGTTTTCAGAAGTCTTAAACAGACCTCCTGAAAGATCTCGTCGGCGGTATGTACGTCTTTACACACCGAGTAGCAGAAGGCGGACAGCGTGTGTCCGTGTTTTTCGAGAAAAATGCTCAACTCGTCCTTCTTCATCTGATTCTCCCGCATATACGTTCATACAATAAGACGTCTGACGACGTAAAAAGGTTCACTTTTTTCCGTGATTTTTCAAAAAAATCACGCGAGCCACGGCGGACCAAAACACGGAGCCATGAAGACTCCGTGTGATTTGCCGCGGCGGGCGGCGTTATTTGTAGTATCTCACGCTTGCGACCGCTTTGCCTAAGATCTCGCACTTTTTGACTATTATCGGTTCCATCGTCTCGTTCTTCGGCTGCAGGCGGTAGCGGCCTTTTTCTTTATGGAATTCCTTGACCGTCGCCTCGTTGTCGATGAGCGCCACGACGATATCGCCGTTTTCCGCGTAATCGGTAGCGGCGACTATCAGAAGATCGCCGTCGAGTATCCCGGCGTCGATCATGCTCTCGCCCTTTACGTGAAGTGCGAAAAGCTTTGACTGGTCGTATCCGTCGGCTTTGAAGTCGATATATCCGTCAAAATTCTCCTCGGCGAAGATCGGCATACCGGCGGCGACCGAACCGATTATCGGCACGCCGGGGCGCTGCGCCGATCCTTCCACCCGGATCGTGCGGCTCTTTCCCTGCTCTTTTAAAATATATCCTTTTTCCTCCAGCCGGTGCAGATACATATGTACCGTCGAGGTGCTCCTGATCCCGAGCGCCTGGCTTATGTCGCGCACGCTCGGAGAGTAACCCTCCGACTCTATCGTCTCGGTTATGAATTCGAGAATTTCCCTCTCGCGCTTGCTCAGATCCTGCATGGCACACTCCTTATCGAATATTTGTTCTATTTTCAGTATACCATACTTTTTTTCGTTTGTAAATAGAAAAAACGAACATTTTTTCGGTTTTTCGAAAAGTTTTTCCGCCTTGCCGCCGCCGTATTGACAAAACGCCGCCGATGTGATAAAATCAGCACTGAAAATACCGATACCCGGAGGTTATATATGAGCTTTGACGCATTGAAAGTAAAAAACGACTGCGTACAGTGGATACGCGACTTTTTCGAAGAGAACGGACCGGGCTGCAACGCCGTGGTCGGCATATCCGGCGGCAAGGACAGTTCGATCGTGGCGGCGCTCTGCGTGGAGGCGCTCGGCGTCGACCGTGTGATCGGCGTGCTTATGCCGAACGGCTACCAGCACGACATAGACATGGCGTATCTGCTCGTCAGACATCTGGGGATAAAACACTACGTCGTAAACATCAAAGAGGCGGTCGACGCCGTCAGGGCGAACATCCCGTTCGAGCTTTCGGCGCAGTCGTCGCAGAACCTGCCGCCCCGCATCAGGATGTCCACGCTTTACGCCGTTTCGCAGAGCAACAACGGCAGAGTGGCGAACACCTGCAACCTGTCCGAGGACTGGGTCGGCTATTCCACGAGATACGGCGTCTCAGTCGGTGATTTCAGCCCGTGCTCGAACCTGACGGTGCAGGAGATGAAGCAGATCGGCAGAGTGCTCGGACTGCCCGACGTCCTGGTCGACAAGGTGCCGATCGACGGTCTGTGCGGAAAGACCGACGAGGACAACCTCGGCTTTACCTACGCGGAGCTCGAAAGATACAGAAGAGAAGGTGTGATCGAGGATGAGGCGAAAAAAGCCCGCATCGATCATCTGCACAAGGTCAATCTTTTCAAGCTGAAGCTGATGCCGTCGTTTGTGCCGGATCTGAACTGATTCATCTGCGGCGTTTGCTGCGGAAGAGCGCGGCGCAGATCACGGAGAGCACGAGCGCTGCGGTCAGCCCCGCCGCGGCTGCGGTCATGCCGCCGGTCAGCGCTCCGAACAGACCTTTTTCATCGACGGCCCGGCGGACGCCGTCGGCCATCGCCGCTCCGAATCCGGTCAGCGGCACGCGCAATCCCGCGCCGAATATTTTGACGAGCCTGCCGTATATCCCGACGGCTCCGAGTATCACCCCGGTCACGACGTATCCCGTCAGGATGCGCGCCGGGGAGAGTTTCGTTTTGCAGATCAGTATCTGCGCCGGCAGACACAGAAGCCCGCCGGAGCAGAAAACGAGCAGATATTTCAAGAAAGTATCCATACGTCCCTCACAAAAAAACGGTACGGCTATTGTTGCCGTACCGGACTTTTTATATTCACGCGGCACAGCAAAAAGGGGCTGTCGCAAGTTATGATTTTTGCGCTTGGCTCTATACAAATGTAACAAAAAATCAGTCTCGCACATTAAAAACGAGACTGATTTTTTGTTGATACTGAACAGGCTGTTCACGGTTTGTTAATGCTATGCGACAGCCCCTACGTCAGCCGGGACTGTCAGTGCTCGACCGCTTGGCGGTCGTACGGAGTCTCGTAAAGAGACAGAACGACGCAGTAAACGTTTTCACTGTTCAGTAAACATTTAATATCCGATGCGACGTCCCCGTTGAACTCCTCGATGCTCATCATGCGGCGGATCGTATAAAATACGACGGTACCGTTGCTGGCGTACTGATTGACAGTGCTTGTATATCCGTTAAGGCCAGACGTAAGATCGTTTACGTCGTAACCTGACGCGCCGCCCATGCTGTACGCCATTATGCGCATATATTTCATATCCGGCGTGTCGGTGGCGGCTTTGCCGATGTTGTCTTTGACGAACGTGTAAACGTCTTCACCGTCAAAACGTATTTTTTCGCCGGACGGCTCGCAGAAATACAGCCCGCCGTCGAACCCGAGCTCCCGGGCTATCAGGTTTTCGGAAAGCGTGTCGGCGCCGGGATAAACAAATCCGGCGACAAGACCTGTCTCTTCGTTTGACGCAGCTTCTTCCGCTCTTTGCTGACGCGCTTCCTGTTTATCCGTTTCCGAAGATAAATTCTCCGATTTCGCGGCGTCTGACGAAAGTCCTCCGTTTATTGCGCATGAACTCAAAAAGAGACATATGATAAGCACTCCTATGAGAATTCTTTTCATTATTGTATCCCCCAATCATGAGAAATAGATAAATATTCAGTATATGTTGTACCCCATAGATTTGGAAAGTCGTAGAATTCCGGCAAACTTTCTCTCTTTAATACTTGCTTTAATATTTTCATATAACACCTTTCCTTTATTTTTATTGTCCCAAAAAAATAATAATCAGGTTATAACGTAAATTTATTTAAATATAAACAATTGGTAAATCTTCATAAATATATTGATAATCATAATCCCGCCGAAAACCTCAAAAGATGCGCGATGCCGGGTATGCTCTGCCCCTGCGCGAGCGCCATCGGGCTCATCAGCGCGCCCGTCCCGATGAACAGGGCGTTTTTTACGTGTTTTTTGGCGAATTCGTCGTAAAGGTATGCGGCGAGGCCGGCTGCGGAGCATCCGCAGCCGCTGCCGCCGCTGTGGACGTCCTGGTCTTTGCGGTAGATCATCACGCCGAAGTCATTGTACCCGCATCCGAGATCGAGCCCGCGGCGGCGGGTAAGCTCGGCTGTAAGCGAGCTTCCCTCCTCGCCGAGATCGCCGGTCAGTATCAGATCGAACGAAGACGGAGAATACCCCGTCTCGCCGAAATACCGCAAAAGCGTTTCCGCGGCGGCCGGCGCCATAGCCGCGCCCATGTTCGCCGCGTCCTTCACGCCGTAGTCGACCGAGACGCCGGGCATGACCTCGCGGATATACATCGGCGACTCGCCGCCATCAACGATCGCGCAGCCGGAGCCGGTGACGGTCCACTGTGCCGTGGGCGTTCTCTGACCTCCGTATTCGACCGGCGCGCGGAACTGGCGCTCCGCCGTCGCGTTGTGTGAGCAGGCGATCGCCGCCGCGCGTTTGAAATAGCCTCCGTCCACCGTCAGCGCCGCGAGCATCACCGCCTCCGCCATCGTCGAACAGGCGCCGAACAGACCGAAATACGGTATATCGAACGGCAGAAGCCCGTACGAGGACGCCGTGCACTGGTTCATCAGGTCGCCCGCGAATATCGCGCCGATATCGGCCTCGGAAAAGCCGCCTTTCCTCATCGCGTGGCAGAAACAGCGGCGCGTCATCTCAGCCTCCGCCGCCTCGAAAGTCTTCTGCCCGAACGTGTCGTCCCCGCAGAACTCGTCGAGCCCGCACCCGAACGGGCCGTCGTGCTCCTTTTTGCCGCACACCGCCGCGACGGCGCTGACGCCCACGCGGTTTTTCAGTTTTATCACACCCATGTCAATATCCTTTTTTTCTATTATCGACGCGTATCCGGCCGCCGAAACGCGAGAAATAAAAAAGAGCCCCGAACGGCTCGGCCGACTCAATGATGAATGATGATTTTGCCTCCGGCAAAAATGATGATGCGGCTTTTGCCGCAATTATGAAACGCGCCCCGTTCCGCGGGGCGCGTTATGGATCTTATTTAATCGTTGCGTTTTTTTCCCCAGAAGAACAGGGAGACCGTTCCAGGACCGGTGTGGCTGCCGATCGTGGCGCCTATCGGGAATATCTCTGGCTCGCCCCTCATCTTCGGGAATTTCTCCTTCACGAGATCGGCTAAGAGCTGAGCGTCTTCCGGGCATTCGGACTGGCAGATGAAGACCTTGCCGGCGTAATCCAGCCCGTCGACGGCGTTTTCGACCATCTTTTCAACGGTGCGGCGGATGACGCGTTTCTTTCCGAGTACCTTCTCGCGCGGGATCAGTCTGCCGAAGTTGTCCATGTTGAGCAGCGGGCAGATGCCGAGCATATTTCCGAGGAAGCCCGACGTCTTCGACACTCTGCCGCCCTTTATGTAGAACGTCAGATCGGTCGAGAAGAACCAGTGGTGCATGTTGAGTCTGTGCCTGTGCAGCCAGTCGTTGAGCTCCTCTATCGTCTTGCCTTTGTCGCGCAGGTCCGCGAGCGTCTCCATGATCAGCCCGTAGCCGCTCGACGCGCCGAGCGAATCGACGACGTAGACCTTCCTTCCCGGATATTTCTCCCTCACCTGATCTGCGGCGACCATCGCGGAGTTGTACGCGCCGGAGATCCCGGTGGAAAGCGTCACGTGAAGTATATCGAGTCCCTCTTCAAGAAACTTTTCAAAGAATTCCATGTATTCGCCCGCCGACGGCTGGGACGTTTTGCTGTTTTCGCCCGCGAGCATACGCTCGTATAACATCGCCGGCGGCATCGTCTGCCCGAGATCGTCGGGATACTCAACACCGTTGAGCGAAAAATGGAAACACAGATATTTTATATTCCGGGCGTCGAAGCGCTCTTTGCTAAGATCCGCGGAAGAACAACAGGTCAGTACGTAATCGGTCATAATAACCCCCATTTAAGTCTTATGCATTGATTATACCATATAAATATGGAAAAATAAGTCACCTTTTGGGAAATGAATTAAAAAACTTCTTTTAAAAAGATTGATTTCAGCCGGGTTTCTTGAGCGACGCGACGAACCGCGTCCGCAGCGCCGCCGGCACCGCGCGGGCAAGCCGGTTGAGAAATCCCGGGACTATCGTTTTTTTACCCTTTGAAAACTTTTTAACGGCGTACTCCGCGGCCTTTTCCGCGCTCATCGCGCCGCGCGGCTTTCTTACCCCCGCGCGCTCGAAGAATTCCGTGTCAAGCGGCCCCGGGCAAAGCGAGCACACCGTCACGCCGTATTTCTTCGCCTCCTCGCGCACGGCGAGGGTGTAGCTGTGAAGATACGCCTTTGACGCGTAGTACGACGCCGTGTACGGTCCCGGCTGGAACGCTCCGACAGAGCAGACGTTCAACAGCGCGCCGTATCCGCGGCCGCAGGCGTCTTTCAAAAACAGCTTCGTCAGCTTTGTCGCGGCGGCGACGTTGACGGCGATAAGCCCGGTGTCGCGCGGTCCGGGCACGGTCCACGCCTCGCCCGAGGCGCCGAGTCCGGCGTTGTTTACGAGCACGGAAAGCGTGAATCCGTCCGCTTTGATCCGCCAATAAAGCGCCTCTGCCGCCCCGTCCTGCGACAGGTCGGCCGTGTAATATGCCGCGCCGAGTTTTTCCGCGGCATCCTTCAGCGCATCCCCGTCCCTGCCGTGAAGGATCAGCTCGAATCCGCGCTTTTTCAACTGTTCGGCGAGCGCAAAACCGAGCCCGCGGGAGGCGCCGGTAACGAGCGCCGCACCGCGGGCTTCAATTCCGTCAAAACTCCGCATTTTTCGGAGTTCTCGGATATGCTATGACGTCTCTGATATTGTCGATGCCGGTGATGAAGCGCATCATTCTCTCGACTCCCATGCCGAAGCCGCTGTGCGTCGCGGTGCCGAAGCGCCGCAGATCGAGATACCAGCCGTATTCTTCGGGATCGAGTCCCATCTCGTTTATCCTCTGCATGAGCACGTCGTATCTCGCTTCGCGCTCGGACGCGCCGACGATCTCGCCGAGCCCCGGGAAGAGCAGGTCGGTCGCGGCGACGGTCTCGTTGTCGTCGTTGACCTTCATGTAAAACGCCTTGTGTCCCTTCGGGTAATCCGTGACGAACACGGGACGTCCGAAATACTCCTCGGCGAGATATTTTTCATATTCGGTCTGTATCGCGCAGTCGTCGGTCACCGGGATCTCGAACTGCTTGCCGGATGCTTTCAGTATCTTTATCGCTTCTTTATGCGTTATACGCGCGAAATCGCAGGAAACGGTGTGCTTCAGCTTTTCGATCAGCCCCGGTTCGATGAATTTGTCGAAGAACGCGAGTTCATCGGGGCAGCGCTCCATGACGTAGCCTATGATATATTTCGACATATCCTCGATCGTGGCAATGAGCCCGTCGAGGTCACAGAACGCCATTTCCGGCTCGACCTGCCAGAACTCCGCGGCGTGGCGCGGCGTGTTCGAGTTCTCCGCGCGGAACGACGGTCCGAACGTGTAGACGTTGCGCAGCGCGAGTGCGAAAGGCTCGACGTTGAGCTGTCCGCTGACCGTCATATAAGTCTTCTTTCCGAAAAAGTCCTTCGTATAGTCGACGTTGCCTTCCTCGTCGAGCGGAACGTTCGCCGGGTCTATCGTCGTTATGCGGAACGTCTCGCCCGCACCTTCGCAGTCGGAGGTCGTGATGCAGGGCGTCGTTACGTTCACGAAGCCTCTGTCGGTCAGATATTTATGGATCGCGAACGTGAGGATCGAGCGGACTCTGAACACAGCCGAGAACGTGTTCGTCCTCGGGCGCAGATGCGGGATCGTGCGCAGGTATTCAAAGCCGTGGCGTTTCTTCTGAAGCGGATAGCTCGGATCGCAGCCGCCCTCGATATCAATTTTGTCCGCGTGTATCTCGTACGCCTGCTGACTGCCCGGCGTGTGGATGAGTTTTCCCGTTACTATGACGCAGGAACCTGTGTTGAGCGCGTCGACCTCCTCAACTCCGGGAAGCTCGGGAGAATATACTATCTGCAGAGTGTTGAAGCAGGTGCCGTCTGAAAGCTCTATAAAGCCGACGTTCTTGCTCCGGCGCGCCGTCCTGATCCAGCCGCCGGTAACGACGACGGTATCCTTCAGCTGATCCGCCCTCTCGAATATTTCTTTTAAAGATGTGACGTTCATCATCGAATCCACGTCCTTTCAAAATTACTGATGTTTTATTTTATCACAAATGAAGTTTTATTTCAAGCCCTTTTTGAGATTTTTTTCAAATAACGACGCAAAAGAAACGCCGCGAAACGCGGGTTTCGCGGCGTTATATCGCCTGTTTGTCGCTTATTTGATGATCCCGAGCGAATCGATTATGGCGTCGAATTCCGTGATGCCCTCGGGTATGGTCGTCAGCGTCGCCATCTGGATCTGGATCGTGTGGTCGTCAAAATGGATCTTGACGAGCGACTGCGCGATCGCTCCGCCGTTGCCCCAGACGTAGTCGAGCTTCGTCACGACATGATCGTCGACAAGGTAAGAGTTGAACGCGCTCAGCTCGTAGTCGGTGCCTATCTGCGTGGCTATCGAATCGAGGAATACCTTCGCTGACGCGTCGGTCATGGGTTCGAGCGCGGGCATCGTCGCGAAGTTGAAGAAACAGGTACCCTCCGCCACGCCGTCCTTGAGTCCGGACGGATAATCGGCGAAGTTCTTGAACGTGTAGTTGTCGGGCTTTATGACGTATATGTCCTCGAAGACGTAAGCGTTATCCGGCACCTGCGACGCGGGCTCGGTGGTAGTCTCGGGTTCCGTGGTCGCCTCGGGTTCGGTCGTTGCTTCGGGCTCTGTCGTTGCTTCGGGCTCTGTAGTTTCTTCAGGCTCGGTCGTCGCTTCGGGCTCCGTCGTCGCTTCGGGCTCTGTCGTCGCCTCGGGCTCGGTCGTCGCCTCGGGTTCGGTCGTCGCTTCCGGTTCGGTCGTCGCTTCGGGCTCGGTCGTCGCTTCGGGCTCGGTCGTCGCCTCGGGTTCCGTCGTTGCTTCGGGTTCCGTCGCGGCCTCCGTCGTGGCGTCGTCCTCTGTGACCTCGGGCGTTGCAGGCGTTTCCGTCGTCGCAGTCT
>JAGDCE010000019.1 GCA_017958705.1 Clostridia bacterium | reverse complement strand
TGCGCTTCGGCGACGATCTCGGCTACAAGTCAAATACGCTCATGCCGCACGACGATATCAGAACGCATATAATCCCGCAGTACAAGCGCGTTATCGATATGGTGCACGCGGGCGGGAAGCCGTTCCTGCTCCATTCCTGCGGCAGTATCTTCGGCGTTTTCGACGACCTTATCGCCGCCGGCATAGACGCCAAGCACTCGAATGAAGACCAGATCGCGCCCTTCACCGAATGGGTGGAACGCTACGGAGACCGCATCGGCAATTTCGGCGGCGTCGACGTGGACGTCCTATGTCACTGCTCCGAAAAGGAGATCGGCGAGCGCGTCCGCGAGATACTGAAAAAATGCGAGGGCCGCGGCGGGATCGCATTCGGCTCCGGCAACTCGATCGCGGGCTACGTCCCGGTCGAAAACTACCTTGCGATGCTCCGCGCCGTCCGCGAATACCGCGGTGAAAAAGCGTAATATCCGCACGTATTTGCTGTCTTATATAACGAGAATCGAAAAGGGGTGTTCGATATGATGAAAAGACTGATCGCGTGTCTGCTCGCGCTCGCGCTGTTCGCGCCGTTGCTGACTGCGTGCGGCAAAGGCGTTGAGCCTGATCCCGCGGCCGCCGGCTACGTCGAAAAGCCGGTCGGTAAAGTCAGCGGCGTAACACTCGATAAGCTCGACGAAAAGTTGCTCGACTACGTCGGCGAACGTCAGAGCGGCAACTTCGTTATATCACCGATGTCCTTCAAATACGCCTACGGGCTTCTGCTCGCCGGCGCGGAAGGGAACACGAAGCGGGAGCTTATGGATGCCTTCGGTATTGATGACGAGTGGTATATAAATAAAGCGATCTCGTCCTTCAACGAGATTGCGGAGAACAGCGCCTCGTACGTCGATCTGAAGATCGCCAACTCCGTATGGACAGGCGATGAAACCGGTCCCGTAAAGCAGAGCTACAAAGATAAGATCAAAGAGTATAACGCCGAACACTTCGAGATTTCCGGAAACGTCGGCAAAAAAGTGGACGAGTGGGTGAATGAAAAGACGAACGGCATGATCCCGCGCTTGTTCCCGGAGGGGCACGACCTTTCCGAAGTCGTTATGATGCAGCTTAACGCGCTGTATTTCAAGGGAGCCTGGGACACGGAGTTCAAGCTCGAAAAAAATCAGCGCGCGACCTTCACGAAGGCGGACGGCACTTTCGTCGAAAAGGATTTTATGATCCAGTCCGAAATGATGCCGTATTACAAGGATGAGGATACTCAGCTCGTGATCCTCAAGATAAGAAACTTCAAGAGCGAGATGGGCGTCGTGTTTGTTCTCGGCAGCACCGACGATCTTATCAAAAAAATCGGAAGGGCATATTATAATGAGCCGATTGTCAATCTGGCGATACCGAAGTTTGAGGTGGAAACGTCTTTGGAGCACGACGAGCTCTGCGATTTCCTGAAAGCGTGCGGCGTTGCCGACGCGTTCGATGACTTAAAGGCGGATTTTTCAGGCATTACCGACACGCAGGTTTTCGTCAGCGAGATCATCCAGAGAGCGAAGCTCGGCATCAACGAAAGCGGTATAGAGGGCGCGGCGGCGACGGTGGTTGAGTACTCTTTAGGCGCTATGCCGACGCAATCCGTTGAGTTCATAGCCGACCGCCCGTTTTCATTCTTCGTCGTCGCCGATCTTCAGGCGTCGCGCCACGTGATTTTCGAGGGGCGCATCGTCGAGTAAAAAACCGAAACAAAATCGCAGATTTCACTTGAAGACGCGCGATGTTTGTGTTATAATCGCTTTGTAAAACGGAGGAAAGCGATATGTCCATTCTCAACGAAATAAGCGAATATATCCAGAAGGGCAGAGCCGTCGAGGTCGAGACCTGCGTAACCAAGGCGCTCGAAGACGGGATCCCCGCGCAGCAGATACTTTCCGAAGGTCTGCTCGACGGCATGAACGTCATCGGCGAGAAGTTCAAGAATAACGAGGTCTTCGTGCCGGAGGTGCTTATCGCCGCCCG
>JAGDCE010000214.1 GCA_017958705.1 Clostridia bacterium | reverse complement strand
CGGTGTTCAACTGCATCGGCCCGATCCCGGAGGCGCTCCAAAGCGTCAACACGCGAATCTTTCAGGAGTGGCTGCCCGGCAATCCGGAGTATGAGCTTTGCGGAAATGCCAGCGTGGAGTGGTATGACTGTGTTAACGGGGAAAAGACCGATCCCGACTACCGCAGCGCGATCTGGGTACCGGTGAGGACAAAGAGCTGAGACGGCGGAATCAGGCCGTTACGATTCACGGATCAAGTAATATGAACGTTTATTTTTCTTGCAGTTTCCGGGTTACCGGGGATCACTCCGGTAACCCGGAAGCTTTTTTTACAAAACAGCCGGCTGCATATGTGCTTTTTCATAAGAAATCCTTCCTGTCTTTTCAACTGCGATTATTCTGTGGAATACAGAAGGCTGGTTGAAAACAAATCATTTTCCCAAAAAAGGCATGAAAACAGCGGGGCCCGAAAGCCCCGCCGCAGCGCGTTCCCATATCGTTTCTATAACTGATTCTGCGTTTCGGTATAAGGCAGAAGCGCGACTTCAAGGTTGCCGTTTTTTGTACGGATCTCATCGATAAACTCCTTTTCCTCGGCCGGGTTTTTGAGCTGAACTTTATACGACAGACGGAACATGCTGCCCATTCCGGTCGTTTTGACGCCCGCGTTTTCGATTTTTTTCAGATAGTGGGCAAAAGTATCGTCGAACGTACCGTTGTATTCCAGCGACTCCGGGATCGTGATGCGGAGCAGCTGATCCGCTGCCATGTTTTTATGCTCGAACAGAGGCACAAAGCTGAAAAGGAGGAACAGAACCGCGAGAGCGATAAGTATTACGATCCCGTAACCGATATACCCCATACCGAACGCGATCCCGGAGCCCATCGCCGCAAGGATCGCGGCGATCTCGTCCGCGCTGCCCTGAGCCGAGCGGAATCGGATCAGACTGAATGCGCCGCCGATCGCGACGCCCGCGCCGATGTTGCCGTTCACAAATGTGATGACGGCTGCGACGACGAACGGAATCAGCGCCGTTACTATGAAGAACCGTTTGGTCGAGCGGATGCGGTAGCTCATGATCCACGAATACAGAAAACCTGCCGCAAGAGCGACTCCCGCCATGATAAAGAACTGCGGCGGCGTCACGGTGGATGAATATATGGAATCAAACATAGTTCATTCTCCTTCTTAAAAGTTCTGCGCTTTGAGAAGCTGCTGACGATAGGCTTCTCCATATTTTGAAAAACTGCCTTTGTTTATCCTGCCTTCGGAAAGGATTCTGCAGAGCCACACAGGCATAGCGTCCTGGACCTTGACCTCGAGGACCGTCCACCCTTCGTCGAGCAGAGAAATACCGTCCATCGACTCAGTGAGCGTCAGATCGTCAAGGCGGTACCGCGGGTTCTCGTCTATCGTGAGTCTCAGATCGCCGCCCGGCTCGAAATACGCTGTCCGGTCGTAAATGATCATGCATGCCGGCACGAGCGTTTTATAGTGGTCGCGGAATACCGTTATCTCTTTATTGATCTGACCGGGAGCACAGATATCGCCCTCGCCGGAAAAGAATTTTTGAACAAGCGGGACCGTCGTCTCGACGCGGCGTTTATATACGATACCGTACGCTTTGCGTTTCAGTTCGAGAAACACGGGAGACTGCTCTGTTGCGAGCCCGTAGGAACGCAGGCGTATTTTTTCTTTGAACTCCGGCTTCTCCACGCTTGTGCGTATCAGCTGATAGGTCGGGGTATCGTAGTACAGAGACGCGATCGAAGTCTTTCCGTACTGATCGGCCTCCATGTGGCCTTTAAGCCGTTCCCGAAGGAAATCCGTTTGCTTTGCGGTGAGCAGATACTTCAGCTCATACCGCTTCATTACCGTGATTGCCATGGTCTCACCTCCGCCGTCATAAAGTGATGCGGATCGTAAACATTCCCCCGGTAACGGCTGCAGCCGCGCGTCCGTTGTGCGCCTTTACGGTCTGTTTAACGTAAGACAGCCCGAGTCCCGCGTCGCCTTCTTTCGCATTTTGCAGCGTTGTAAACCGGTCGAACGCCTGATCTGCGGGGCCGTCCGGAAGATCCGTGTCATTCTGCGCCTGAATCAGGACGGCGTCGTTTTCCTTTTTCAGCCTGAAATCGGCTTTTGACATAGCGAATTTCAGCGCGTTTCCGACGAGTTCGTCAATCAGCCTGCTCATTCCTTCCGGATCGGCTTTGAGTGTCACGTCCGGCTCGATATGCTCCGTCAGTTCAATGCCGCGTGTGGAGAAGTCTGCCGCTTCACGGTCGAGCGCGGCGGCCAGATACTCCGAAAGAGATATTTCCGCGGCGCTCATGTTCTTTTCGTCAAAGATACCGACCGATCCGAGCTTATCGACAAGTTCGTTCATTTTTGCTACCTGCCGGTGAGTCGAGCGCGTCTGATCGTCCGGTCCGTGTTTTCGTTCCGTGAGCTCGGTGTTTCCGTCGATCACCGTAAGCGGGACCCGGAATTCCCTGTTTGCGTTCGCTATGAAGTTTTTCTGCTTTCTGTCCGCTTCCTCGAGCGGCGCGTATATTTTTCTGCCTATCGCCAGAAGCACGAACCAGCCGATAACGAGGACCAATACCTCGCCGATCGCCGAAATGATCAGGATCCGGAATGACGGAAGCAGTTCTCGTCCCTGGTCGATGACGGTCACGTAAGTTTTTCCCTGGTCCTTATACACCCGGTAGCGGTATGTCCCTCTCGTCCAGCCGGTATTCTGCTTCAAAAGTCCCGACGCCCATTCCAGAGCTTCGTTTTCCGTCACCGCCGAAATGTTGAAAGCAACGGTCTCGGCCTTTCCGTCTTTGTCGGAAAACGCGATCGTGAAATACCTCAGAGACGCGTTCATTTCCGGCGAGTCGGGACCCATCGGGCCCAATCTGAAATCCTTGTTTCTCTGCTGGTTCGGCTGAAACTGTATCCCGCCGGGGGCGATGTCCTTACGCTCAAAAGAACCCTGTCTGTCTGCCAGCATCTGCGTCAGCTCGTCGGCGTCGCCTGCCGCCATCGTGAAGTTCACTCCGTTTATGACGGCAAGCAGTACTGTCAGCAGGACAAATATCACGAGTATCGCGTACAGCCTGAATCTCTTTTCCGCCTTATACATCTTCACTCACCGATTCTGTCCTTTCTTCCGTCCTGCCCTTTTCAAGCGTATCAATCACTGTTTTTCTGATACCGTCGAACGTGAACGGATACGACATCCTGCGGTACGGCAGAGGGTCATCCGTACGCCGTGCTCCGGCGGGTTCGTCCGTCAGTACGATGGCCGGTACTTTTTTACTGTTTGCTCGTTCTATTATTGCTTTATAATCAACACGCGGGATCTTTCGGTCGATGATGAGGACATCAAAGTCTTCGGCCGAAAGCAGAGTCATCACCTGTGTCCCGTCGAACGCCGTAACGGTTTCTCCGAGGTCTGTTTCAAAAAGCTGTTTGAAACATTCGAGCAGATCCCTGTCCGGCGCGGCAAATAGAATTTTCATTGGTTAGCTCCCGTTTCTTTTAAGACGAGACCGTCACGTCGCTGTAGCAGGTCGTGCTGCCGTAAGCGTTTGCGTTCGTGAAGGTATACTCCGTGCCGCCGATATTAACGGTATGGTTTCCGGCCGAATGCAGCGAGAGCGAATAGGTTTTAACGCTGCCGGAGGTGCTTACTCTGCCGTAACCGAGCACTATCAGCGTGCCGCCGGAGATACTGACGGAGCTGTCCGCGTCGATCGCCGCCATGTTCTGATTGTTCGGACCTCTGGTTATCACGACGCCGCCGGTCTGCTTATATGTTCCGTTTGAGTCGATGCCGTCGGTGTCTCCGTTCGGAGAAACGGTAACGTCAAGATATCCGCCCGTCACGTTCACGGCGGGAGTCGAACTTCCCTTCGTGGCGTTGACGCCGTCATCGTTCGCCGCGACGACTGTTTTGCCGCCGGACACGTTGATAACGTTGGCTTCAAGTCCTTCGTAGGCGCTGTCGATGCTGATCGTTCCCCCGGAGATATTCAGGACGTTGTCCGCGTGGATCGCGTCTGCGCCGGCAACGGTCTGCTGACCGCCCCAGCCGCCGCGTCCGCCCGGTCCCATACGGCCGCCCGCGGTTTTATTCTGCGGCGCGTAAACGCTCATATTGACCGTGCCGCCGGAGATGTTGATCGTTCCCGTGCCTTTTGTTCCGTCGTCAAACGGGGTCCCGTAATCCGCGTGCAGACCATCGTCGTAGGTCTGAAGCGTGATCGTTCCGTCCTTGATATTCAGTTCGTTCTGCACCTTGACGCCTTTATAGGAAGTCGTCGCTGCATCTGAAGCGGTGTATCCGCTGTACGAGCCGGTGTAGACAGTTACGGTCGGTGCCGCGCCTTCCTCTCCGGCAGTCATTTCAAAATTGTGCGCCGCCTGGAAACCGTCGCCCGCCGCGTAAACTGTGACCACCGAACCGCCGGTGAGCGTGATGTCGCCTCTGGTGACGCCGTTTTTGCTTACGTCGGTGTTTTCGGTCTTCACGCCGTCGCCGTTCGTGGAGATCAGGGCGACCGTACCGATCGTTACGGTGACCGAATCCTTGCCCTTCAGCGCGTTGTTGTATGCCGTAACTTTCAAAGTGAGGTTCTGGATCTTCAGGTCATCGGTCGTGTGGATCCCGTTGTTATACGTCGCGTTGACTATAAGCGTGCCGTTCCCTTTGATCTTCAGGTCGCATTTCGCGCTGATCGCGCCTTCGCCCTGATCTTCGTCGTCTGTCTTTTTTGTGCTTCGGGTATCGTTTATGACGTTCTCCGTGCCTCTCTTCGCGGAAATATCGACGCTGCCTGCGCACTTCACCATGATCGGAGAATCGTTCCCGTAGTTTATCGTCGCCCCGGAGAGTTCGATCACGACCTCGTCTGTTTCTCCGGCATCAACGATTATCTGTCCGTCAAGCAGTCCCGACGCAGTGTACGTTCCCGCTGAGGTGATGATATATACGTTTCCGGAATCTGAAAACGATCCGTCCTCTGACGTCATTACAAATGTTCCGGTCGCCTCTTGGGCTGTGATATCCTGGTCCACAGCCGGCTCCGCGACGTCGCTCTCCGTATTCGCCGGGCTGTCCGTCACGGTACCGGTCCCGTTGTCCACCGCCCCGCACGCTGCGAGCGCCGCGACGAGGATGAAAGCAAGTATTGCCGATAGTATCTTTTTCATGGCAGTATCTCCTTTTCTTTGAAGAGAAAATCCTCCTCTGCTGCTGTTTACAGTCATCAGTATACGGAGGAGGATTGAAAATAGATTGAAGTTTTTTAATTTTTCCGTATCAGATTTTCTTCTGCGGAAGCGAAACAGTGAAGATCGCTTTGCCGTCTGTATAGTCTGCTCTGATGGTACCGCCGTGCATTTCCGCAGCCGCCTTGGCGATAGAAAGTCCGAGACCGTAATGCGCGCTGTTTTCGCTTCTTGATTCATCAGTTCTGTAGAACCGGTCGAAAAGGTGCGACAGCTGTTCCGGATCCATCTCTCTTGCTTTGTTAGTTACAGAGAGCACAGCCATATGTTTTACGCGGTGAAGCGAAACGCCGATCTCGTTTCCGGTTCCGTGAGAAAGAGCGTTGTCGAGAAGGATGGATACAAGCTGTTTCAGCTGGCCGGCGCTGCCTTCTACCGTAACTCCGGCTTCCACATCAGAATCGATCTTAACGTTCTTTTCAAACGCGAGACTTTCAAACGGTAGCACCTCGCCGTCGACTAGTTGAGAAAAGTCGACCGTTTCTTTCGCAAGCTCGCCGTTTTCGGCGTGAGACAGGGCAAGAAGCTGTTTGACCAGGTCCGACATGCGCTCGTTTTCATAGTCTATATTGTCCAGCCATTCACTGCTTCCGGCTTCGCGTCTCAGCAGTTCGCTGTTTGCCGATATCACGGCTATCGGCGTTTTAAGCTCGTGTCCGGCATCGGAAACGAATCTTTTCTGCCGTTTGTCGTTTTCCTCAAGCGGACGGACGATCTTGTTTGCGACGAAGACCGATATAACGACGAGAACGATAAGCGCGGCCGAGCCGATGACCAGCATCTGACGGAACAGAAGCGTCTGGTTATTGTCGTTGATCGTCTGGTCGATCATGGCTACGAGCGTGTAATCATCACGTTCCTCGACGAGATAGATCATATTGCCGGCCCTGCCGCTTTTCTCTCCTTTATTCAGTATGGACGCCGCGGTCTCAAGCAGAGATTCTTCGCTTTGAAGACCGCTGTTGCCACTGTTTACCGCAAGTACCTCGCCTTCTTCGGAGTATGCGACTGAGTAGAATGTCGAAAGCTGGAACTCGCGTTCGTTTTTTCTTCGGCCGTCATCGCGCGGTTCGCGCGGCTCGTTTTTGTCATCCGGCTTGATATCAGGCATATTGCCCAGTCCGTCTTCACCGTCCGGAGGAGGCGACTGTTCACCGAGCGTGTACCGTTCGGCAAATGTCCTCAGCATTTCGTGACTTTCCCTGTCGATCGCGATCCGGTTTGAAACGTAGATCGTGATCAGGGTAACAAGCATAAGCGCGAGGAGCGAGAACACGACGGTGAACACGATTTTTCTTTTCGTTTTATTGAACATCCCTGCACCTCAGTTCATATCCTATCCCGCGCAGTGCCTTGACCTCGCATCTGGTGCCTACAAAAGCCAGCTTCCTGCGTGCGAAGGACATATATACCTCAACGTTGTTATATTCCGCTTCGCTTTCGTAACCCCAGATCTTAAGCGCGATCTGTTCGCGGGTTAGGACACGCTTCTGGTTGGCGATCATGTATTCGAGTACACGGAGCTCCTTTTCGCTTAGGCGTACGCTTTTCCCGTTGTCGCATTTCAGAACGGCGTTTTTTACGTCGAGCGTAAGGTCTTCACAGGTAAGACTTCCGTCGTCTGACTGAATGCTTCTTCTTCCGAGAGCGCGCAGTCTTGCGAGAAGTTCCTTCGTCATGAACGGTTTTGTCAGATAATCGTCCGCTCCGCTGTCAAGGCCTTCCACCTTGTCATCGAGCTCGCTCTTCGCGGTCAGCATCAGTATCGGGGTTTTTATTCCCGATTCGCGAGCTTTTTTTGCAACGCTGTACCCGTTCATTCCGGGCATCATAACGTCGAGGACAACCAGATCGTATGTGTCTCCTTCGATTTCATACAGCGCGTCTTCGCCGTTGTCGACTGACGTGACCTCATATCCCTCCTGACGCAGTAGCTCGCTAAGCGCCCGGTTCATTCTTTTTTCGTCTTCTGCGATCAGTACTTTCATTTTCAGCCCCCCGTTCCTTTTCCATTGTACGGACGTTGATTGAAGAAAGATTGAAGACGGCGTGCGCGGTTGACTATTCCGTATCGAACTCCCCGTACTCGCAACCGATGTGCGTTGCCTCGATCTCATCGACTAGATCGAGCCTGCCTTCAGACTTATCGTATAGATTGATGATCCCTGTTCCGTTTCCTCCGTTCCAAAGACGGTTGTGCTTTTTCGAGCCGTCTGGAGCTTCGTAATTGACGAACAGCATATCCTTCTTTCTGCAGGTGATGCAAGTCTCCATGACAGATTCTCTGTTTTCCTGGCGGACGCGCCAGACAACATCATCCTCGCGTTCTTCAAAAGAGAACTCCGTCTTGACCTTCATCCAGACGTGCGAGAAATTGAAATCATATTCTTTCCCCTCGTAGAAAAACACGCCGAGCAGTCTGCGGTCCAGCGGAACGAAATAGATCTTCGGCCTTCCGCCTCCGATGTCGAAAACACTGTTTTCGAGCGTTTTCCCCGTGATCCTGCTTTTCAGGCAGTTCGATGAAAGCCATACCCATGGACTCGTGAAATCTCTGCCCCAGTTTTTGTCCGCGTATCCGTAACTCTTTTCCGGTGTTACCGTGTATCGTCTGCCGTTGAAGATGACAGTGCCGCAGTATGCGCTTTTCATTCCTTCCGCATGCCAGTACATGGAAAAGGCCTCGATATCTCTGAGCGGTCTGCTCGCGCCGTATCCGACGTTGAAAGCGATCTGTTTGCTTACTGAAAGCTCAAAGGAAATGCTGCCGGAATCGCACATCCATTCGGGGTGAGCGTCGGCTTCGTCCGGGCTTATTGAGATGCTGCCCTTGAGAACGGTTTCACTTGAAAAACAGTCGTCCGCTTCGATCTCATACGGCGCATCCGCGTGAATGCGCGTTTTCTTCAAAGAAAAGAATCTGTGCAGCTGACAGTGATCTTCTCCCCAGCAGCCGGCCTTCACCATGAGATACGACGGGAGTTTCCCTGCCGCTTTGTTCTCCGGCAGCTGGCCAAATACGGGTCTGTCTTCCGCGAGAGCGGGATTGCAGATGAAGAATTCGACAAAGAAAGGTTTGTCCTCCCCGGTCTCCGCATCCTGAGCGGTGAAGGAATGCCACCACCAGTCATACCCGTGGCGGGCAAGCGGCCCGTGCAGCATAAACGCATTTCTGTTCAAATCGTGAATATTGAATATCTCTTTCATACAGTTTCGCCTTACCTCAAAGCTGACAGTAATTAGTTGCCCGCTGTCATTCTTCCGTCACGTAATACCGGGATGGGATAACCAAAAGTCCAGTTCAATATTACATTGATTCAGAAAGAAATTCAAGTATTCATTTGAAATACTCAAATGCTGATCTTCCTTTATAAGCGGCTCGGCAAGAAGGCGGCGGTCTCTCAAGGAGAGAGATGAATTACTGAATAGAGCCGTTCGATTATTGCCATGAAATAATCTTAGCGCAGGGAAACGGTTGACCAGTATCTCGGCTGATGACCCGAAAGAATACATCGTTCTCCTTGCCTGATTACTTGTCGAATGGTATACTGTTTCTGATCCGGATCTGATCGCAGATCTTTCAAAAAGAGATCTAATGTGCAAATTCCTGTTTTACGGGGAAAAGTCCCGAATTCGTAACTATAGTATGAATATGGAAGGATCGATATGCGTAAAAACGGTTGCGTGACAGTAGGCGATACGGATATGTATTATGTTGCTTTCGGCAGAGGACAGAAGAAACTTGTTGTTTTACCCGGGCTTTCAGACGGACTTGCGACCGTGAAAGGAAAGGCGTGGATCCTTGCCTCACCGTACAAACGATTCTTCCAGGACTATACTGTATTTATGTTCAGCAGGAAAAACAGCATGCCGGAGGGATACAGTATCGAAGACATGGCGGATGACCAGGCTACCGCAATGAAACTCATCGGAATTGACAGGGCCTGTGTAATGGGTGTTTCCCAGGGCGGCATGATCGCTCAGCACATTGCCGTCAAATATCCTGCGGCTGCGGAGCGTCTTATACTCGCGGTCACCGCCCCGTATGCAAATGAGGTCGTTAAAGACGCCGTTTCAGGCTGGATCGGCATGATGAATCGCGGTGATTACAGGTCGTTAATGGTTGACACGGCTGAAAGGATGTATTCAGAGGAATACCTTCGGAAGAACAGGAAATACTTTCCTCTGATCGCGAAATTAACAAAGCCGCAGTCTTACGACCGCTTTATGAAGAACGCAGATGCGATTTTAAGGTTTGATGCGCGGAACGAATTGTCAAAGATCGGCTGCCCGACGCTCATTATCGCGGGAAGCGATGACAGGACCGTCGGAAATGACGCTCCCCGAGAATTAAAAAACGGGATAGCGAACTGTGAACTGTTTGTCTATGAGGGTCTCGGCCACGGATTGTTTGAAGAGGCGAAGGATTTTTACGACAGAGTGCTGGCGTTTTGCAATCAGCGAACCGGAATCTGAAGGAAATAAATATGGTTGTAGAAACAAAGCGTTTGATTATACATACCGCATCGCGGGATGAGATGATCCGCTTTATTGAAAAGCAGACAGACGAGATACTAATTAAAGCCTATAGAGAAATGCTGCATGGATGCCTCGAACATCCGCAGGAATGGGACTGGTATGCAATCTGGTTCATCGAGCGGAAAGGCGGCTCTTATGTCGGTGATTTGTGCTTCAAGGGATTACTGCCGGACGGCTCAGTTGAGATCGGCTATGGAATAACAGAAGGAAGCCGGGGACGCGGCTATGCAACAGAAGCGGTCGAGGCAGTTACGGCCTGGGCGTTAGAACAGCCCGGTGTCTGCCGTGTGGATGCCGAGACAGAACCGGAGAACAGGGCGTCACAAAGAGTTCTTGAAAAATGCGGCTTTGTCCCGTCCGGGATAATGGGCGAAGAAGGACCCCGCTTCTGGAAAAGTGCTGACTGATTCGGGTTATCTGAGGGAGATCATATGGAATACAGGAATATTTCAGCAAAAGACGCAAAGTACCTGACAAGATTATTCAGCGTTCCTGAATATGAACTGTATTTTGCAGAGGACAGCACAACGGAGACAGGTCGGCAAGAAAGGATACCCCCTGTATAAGGACAAGAAATCCTTCATTATTTCTGACAGAGTCAAGGATTTAGGATGGATGATGTATGCGGTAAACGACTGTGTTTGTTCGATTGATATCATCGTACTGCTGCCGGAAGAACGATACAAGGGACACGGGAACGTGATTATAAAAGATGTTCTTGCACAGAATCCGCAAATACGCACCATAATACTTGATGTTCAGCAGAGAAACACCTCTGCGGTATCATTCTACAGAAAACCGGGGTTCCATAAAGTCACGTAAGAGCCTCAAAACGTAGCCAGAACGCCGGTTATGTATTACAAAATGCGGATGGACCGATAATTCCGCTTCGGCGGAGTAATAACGGCCACTGCAAACTGGGAATAGAGGGGGCAAATCATTATGAAGATTGAAAATAATATTTTGAAGTATTATCTGAAAAACGTATACTTTATCACTGGGACCGCATACGCCGGCAAGTCGACGACGGTAAAAATGCTTGCGGAAAAATACGATATGGTTTTCTGCGGTGAGAATTATCACAGCGCCGTATCGGATATCGTCGCAACGCCGGATGCTCAGCCAGACATCTGCTATTTAAACAACCTGACCGATTGGAGAGATTTTGTTTGCCGTTCTCCTGAGGAATATGAAAGATGGATCTTCGGCGTGGGAAAGGAAGCGGCAGAGTTTGAGGTCGCCGAACTGCTTTCGCTGTCCAAGGGCGACAAAAAAATCATTGTTGATACTAATATCCCCGTTGATATGTTGAAGGAGATATCGGAGTATAACCGTGTTGCCGTGATGCTTTCGCCTCAGTCTATGAGCGTTGAACGTTTTTTTACCGGGACGATCCCGAAAAACAGTTTATTCTGAGCGTCATCCAAAGCTGTGAAAACCCGGAAGCAGTTATGGAGAATTATAAACGCGGGCTTGCACTTATCAACAGTAAAGAGCATTATGACGAACTCGCAAACAGCGGATTTTTTACCGTAGTGCGGCAGGACGACGGGAACGATACCCGGAAGGAAGTCTGCGATATGATCGCGGCGCATTTTGGTTTGACAAATTCCGGTTCGGCGGAATAAAAACGATTCCAGCGAAAAGGGATCTGCGGAGGGAAAGATCATGTTTGACCGAGAGCTGGCAGAAAAAGCCGAGAGATTTTTAAAGCTAAGATTTGACGATGCGATATACCTGAATGAGCATCCCGATGCGAAAGCGTATCGGATCGAACACACTTACAGGGTGGCGAACATCGGCCGGGAGATCGCGCAGAAAGAAGGCATGAACGAAACTGAGATGGTTATTGCCTGTCTTCTGCATGATATATCTTATTGCGAGGAATTCGGAGAGGACGGCTGGCTGGAGCACGGAAGGCGCGCTGCATGTATTGCCCGCCCGTTTCTGAGGGAGCTGGATCTTGCGGAGGACCGGATCAACGACATTTGCTACGGGATCGCGATCCATGTTGACGATAATGCGGATTTTACTGGGGAGAGAACGCCGTTTGCACTTTCCGTAGGTGACGCAGACAATATAGACCGTTTCGACGTATACCGGATCCACGAGACTCTTGCAAACGACGGCTTTCTCAGCATGGATTTCGAGCAGAAACTGCAATACTGTCAAAAGCGTCTTGACAAACTTCGTGAGCTGATCGATATGCAATTGGGGACAAAAACCGCCGGGGAAATGTGGAGATCCCGCCTGTCTTTTTACATTTTGTTTTTTGAGAAACTGATCAGACAGCTTGAGTGCAGCGAACGCGTATATGACCGGTGAAAGAGATATTGAAAACAGACAAATTCCTGTTATCTAAACAGAAGCAGCGTTTAAAACCGAGGTGACATAAAAATGTGGATCACTATGGCTGCTTTGTCCGCAGTTTTTGCGGGACTTACGTCGATACTGGCGAAATTCGGAATTAAAAACACGGATTCCGACGTCGCCACCGCGATCAGGACCGCCGTCGTGCTGATATTCGCCTGGATCATGGTATTCGTCAACGGTTCGCAGGGTTCGATATCCGGGATCGACGGCAGATCGCTTCTTTTCCTGATCCTTTCGGGACTTGCGACCGGAGCTTCCTGGATATGTTATTTCAAAGCACTCTCCGCCGGAAACGTCAACAAAGTCGTTCCGGTTGACAAATCCAGTACCGTCCTTACCATACTGCTCGCCATTATCCTTTTTGGCGAGACGAATCATCTTGCGGTCAAACTGATCGGAACGGCGCTTCTAGCCGCCGGAATTTTCCTGATGATCGAAAAGCGACAGGACGATAATAAAACCGAAAGAAAGATATGGCTCCCTTACGCGGCCGGCTCGGCGGCGTTCGCGGCTCTGACTTCCGTTCTCGCCAAATACGGCATCGGCAGCGTCGAATCGAATCTCGCCACGGCGATCCGTACCGGCGTCGTTCTGGTAATGGCGTGGATCATCGTGTTCGCGAGAAAGAAGCAAAAATCCGTTCCCGGTATCGACAGGAGAGAACTTCTTTTTATCGCTCTGTCAGGAATCGCGACCGGGGCGTCCTGGCTCTGTTATTATTATGCCATTCAGAACGGTATCGTCAGCGTCGTCGTTCCGATAGATAAGCTGAGTATTCTAATTTCCATCGTATTCTCACGTATCGTGTTCAAAGAAAAACTGAGTTTGAAAGCCGGGATAGGGCTCGGCCTTATGGTGATCGGTACGCTGGCAATGGCTATATTGGCATGAGAAACCGCAGGAGTTAAACATGAAAACCGCAATAGTATATTATTCCAAACACCATGGAAACACAAAGATACTGCTGGACGCGATCGCAGCAGACGATGATCACGTAAAGCTGATAGATGTGACCGAACTGCCGGACGCGGATCTGTCGCAGTATGACCGTATCGGTCTTGCCTCCGGTATCTATTTCAGCTCGGTTGCAAAGCAGATCATCGCCTTTGCCGAAAAACACCTGCCCAAAAACAAAGATGTGTTCTATATTTACACCCACGGCGCGCCGGTCGGAGGTTTTCTAAGGGGTATCCGCACCGTTGTAAAGGCAAAAAACTGCCGTGAGATCGGGAAATATCACTGCCCCGGTTTTGACACATTCGGCCCGTTCGGAAAAATCGGCGGCATCGCCAAAGGTCACCCGAACGAAAAAGATATCGCGAAAGCGGTCAGTTATTACCGTACGATGTAAAAACCAATTCCGTCTTGAAAAAGCATCTGTGCGGACTTCACGTGGATACTGTCTATTAATCGGGTAGGAGGGGGTGGCTAACCCCCGTCCTCCCACACCACCGCTCATGCGGTCCCGCAAGCGGCGGTTCAGCTAATGATATATTGCTATCTGCCTGCCCTGTACGTCTATCCTCACTAAGCTACTTCTGCTCTCTAT
>JAGDCE010000213.1 GCA_017958705.1 Clostridia bacterium | reverse complement strand
TCGAAGTGCATCGTCTCGTCGTGATCGCGGTCAAGATATATGAAGTTGCCGTCCTCGCAGTACATACCGCGCGTGCCCTGAATCGTGAAATTGCGGCTGTACGGGCGCGGCAACGTCGTGTCGAGCGTGAGCGTGATAAGCTGACCGCCGGAGCATTCGATCACCGTCTTTACGACGTCGCCCTGCTCGAACGGATAAGTCCGCAGATCGGCAGGGACGTCTTCATGCAGGCGTGCGTAATCGTTCAAGCCTGCGGCTTTCGTTGAAAACGACGTCAGCGTCATGAATTTGTTGCTTCTGTTTATGTCGAGGACCTGCGCGATCGGTCCGAGATCGTGCGTCGGATAGTTCTCGCATTTTCTGTGCTTGTAATTTTCCAGCCTGTAATGGCGGTTTTTCTCGCCGTAAAGTATCTCGGTGCGCAGATCGTGGCGGTAGCCGCCCTCGCAGTTTACTATGTCGCCGAAAAGGCCTTGACTCACCATGTTCATGACCATCATCTCGTATCTGCCGTAGCAGCAGTTTTCGAGGAGCATGAAGGGCGTGCCCGTCGCTTTTTGCGTCTGTACGAGTTTATAGCAGTCCTCGACGCTGTACGCGCCGCCGACCTCGCAGCCCACGGCTATGCCGGCCTCGAGCGCCGCGAGACTTATCTTTACGTGATCCTCCCAGCCGGTGATTATAAGTATCGCGTCCGGCTTGTATTCTATGACCTTTTCCCAGTCGTCAAAACCCGCTATCGGTCTGCCGTATAATTCGCTTACGCATTTTACGCCGGCTTCCGTTCTGTCGTGACAGCGGTCGCAGACGCATACCACGTCGTAATTGTCCATCCCGCAGAGCAGCGGGAGCATGTAGTAGCCTCTTGCCCCGAGACCTATGACGCCTATACTGAGTTTTTTCATTTCGATTCGATTAATACGCTGCCGGAAACGCTCTGGATGCTTACAGTGCCTTCGCCGCTGCCGAAAACGTACGTCCGATCCTCCTTTTTATCATATTTGAAACCGTTTACTTCAAGCGCCGAGCTTATGCCGGCGAGCGTGAGCGTGAAGTCCGCGCTGTGCAGCGACAGCGAGACGTCCGCGGATACACAGTCAACTTTCAACTCCGATACGGACGGCAGATCGAGTGCCGCTTTTCCCGATACGGATTCTATCTCGATCCTGTCGGGCGCCGTGCCGGACGTTATGCCGACGCTGCCCGATACCGTGCGGATGACCGCTTCGCCCGTCGTGCAGTCGGCGAGCTTCAGCGACGCGGAGACGCCGTTTAAAGTCGTCTTAGCCGATTTTATGCCGTTCATGTAGACGTCGGACGATACGACGTTGACGTCAGTCAGATCGAGCTCCGTCCCCGCCGGCACGTACACCGTCAGATCCTTTTTCAGGTTCTTGACCGCTCCGGCGCGTACGCGCAGACCTGATTTGCAAAAGCGTATCGTCAGCGTGCCGCCCTCGGTCTTATACCTCATTTTGAGGCTTTCCGTCAGCTCCTTGTCTTTCCGGATTTCGCCGAGCGCATCGGTCTTTTCGTCAAGCGAATTGACTTCGGAGAACGTGATCTGATCGACGTCGGATTCCTCTATGCGCACGCTTCCGCTTACCCATTCGATCACGATCTGCTTTATATCGGCCGCCTTGACGGTGCCGGTCGCGACTGTATAGTCGCTCTCGGACAGATACGAAGGGAAATCCGTGATCGCCGCCGGTCCGCATCCGCAGAAGAGGAGCGCGGCGCAGACGATCAGCGCGCAGACTGTCTTTTTCATTGCTGTTTGCCTCCCGTGGCGGCAAAGATCGCCGCCCACCTTTTTTCGTGTTCTTCATTTATGATATCGGGATAAAATCCCGCTCTCAGATAGCTTTTTATCGCTGGGATGCGGAAATCGTCCGTCGTAAGATACGCCGTCTCCATCCCGGCGCCGATCAGCGCGCGAACCGCTTCTGTGTTCAGCCGAGTGCCGACGCCGCGCCCGCGAAACGGGGTCCTGCAGGCGACCATGTGGATATATCCCTCGCGCTTTTCGTAGTCACAGATGACCGCGAGCGTCGCCGCGGGTTCGCCCCCGTATTCGACGATGAAGAACTTGTCGAATTCAAGCGGGCCGTGACTGTACATGCACTCTCTGAAAAAGTCGGGGTCCTGTCTGCCGTCGGTCAGCCCGTCGGCGACTATGTCGAGCCATTTTTCGATATCCTCATCGGAGCCGTTGAAGCTGCGGCACACGAATCCGCCCCAGTCGGGCGGCGCCGGCATATCTCCTTTTTTCCATCTCATGACGAGCTGTTCCGTGGCAACTCACCTCCGATCGCATTTATGATACTACCACAAAAACGAAATGTCAAGACTATACTTGCAAACATAAGTGATAAAACATGAAAAAAGGGGGTTGATTTTTGAAAGAGTATATGATATAATAAATTCCCATCGGTAATTTTATCGAAAAAAGTCGGATACGTTATGAAAAAACAAAGCAAAAAGCTGACGCTGCACGCCAGCCGCAGAGAAGGCGACGAGCGCAGATACAAAATAGTCCGCACTCAGGCGAAGGAGAAAAAATACGGCGCAAAATATTACGCCGGGTTTTTCCTGCGCCTTTTTTACCGCATAATCCTTATTGCGGTCACGCTTTTGTTCATAGCCCTGTTCGGCGTTTTCAAAACGCTCGACACCGTGGCGCACGGACCGTCAGACACCTTCCGCGATTTTCTCGTCCAGTCGGCGATGCAGGCGTCCGCGACCAAATGGGTGCCGGGGCTCTTCCTGTCGGACGAGGAGGTGCAGAGCATAGTCGACGCGAGCGGTGAAAAGGTGATCGAGGAGGTCGACGTCGATCCGACGCAGACGCATTCCGACACGCCCGGCCCCGTCGTGATCCCGGGCAAAGATGATCCCGACGCGCCGCCGCCCGATATTTCGGACGGGATCGAGCTTCATCTCGATTCCGCCGGCACGTTCCGCGCCTACGTGATGATCGTTCACGACCCGTCGAAGGTCTTCGTCGGCGTCTCGAGCAGCAGATTCAAGGACGCGGTCCGCGGAATGCGCATATACGACGCGGCGGAGAAATACAACGCGATAGCGGCGATAAACGGCGGAGAGTTCCAGGATACCGGCGGCGTCGGTCTCGGCGAGCGCCCGATAGGCCTGACATATTCGCGCGGCGAATGCGTCTGGGACGACGGACGCAAGCGCACGTTCATTGGAATAGACAAAAACGACAAGCTCGTCGTCGCAGAATCCATGACACGCGAACAGGCGGACGCGCTCGGCATCCGCGACGGTCTGTCCTTCCAGACGAAAAACGTGCTGATAGAGACGGTCGACGGCAAGACGGTCTGCTATTACGCGCCGAACAACAAGGGCAAGGCGCAGAGGACGGCGATAGGCCAGCGGGCCGACGGGAAGTTCGTCTTTATCGTGACTGACGGCCGCTCCGCGTCGTCGATCGGAGCCGATTACGACGACGTGATCGACATGATGGTCAAATACGGCGCCGTCACCGCCGCGATGCTCGACGGCGGATCGTCGTCTATGATGTATTATAAAAACTACATAAGCAAGTACAACGTTAACGAGAGCGAGCTCGACGAGTATCAGCGTCTCGGCCTGGTGAACAAATACAAGGCGTTCACGCGCCCGAGGTATTTGCCCACGTTCTTTATGGTGGGGCAGTGATATGAAGAAAGCATTCGGATTCAGATGGACGTCGCTTTTGTTCTACATAGCGCTCTGCGTCATAATCGCCGCGGGACTCATCGCCGTACTGCTTCTGCAGAAGCCGGTCAGGGAATGGCTGGCGGAATACGAGGAATCTCAGCCCAAATATGAAGTACAGCGGATATTCGAGCAGTATTTCGAGCATCCGGACGCCGCCACGCTGATAAACCTGTACGGAGTCGGGCCGGAGTATAAAGAGCCGGACACGTACGAGGGCGCGGTCAGACATTTTGCACAGCGCCTGCAGGGCAAACAGATGTCGTACGGCTACGTAGCCGGTACCGAGCGCATGGTAGTCAACGTCCGCGCCGACGGCGAGCGCATAGCGAGATTTTCGATAAAGCCGAAGGACGGCAAGAGCGAGCGCGGGATGGTGTTCTACGAGCTCGATAAAGTCACGCTTTATTACGACGAACCGACGGATTACGTCAGCGTGATCCTGCCGGAGCGTTTCACCGCTTACGCGGGCTCGCTTCAGCTCGGCGATGAACAGCTCACCTCGTCAGGCGTAAAGGATGATACCCGCGACACCGTGCCGGAAGGCGCGTTCCTGTTCACGTACAAGGCGTATATGCTGACGGGGCTGTACGATCAGCCGATGATCTCGGTAAAGGATATGAACGGCGACGAGGTCGCGCTGGAGTACGACGCGGAGAAAAAACTGTATTCGTGCAGATACGAATACAGCGAACAGCTTAAAGAGGAGTATTCCGGATACGTGCTCGAGGCGATGAAGCGCTACGCGATCTATATGCAGGACGACGCGAGATTCAAAACGGTGCAGGATTATCTCGATCCCGAAACGGATCTGTACCAGAACATTTACGACAACCCGAACTCGTTCGTCTGGGAGCACGACGGATATTTCTTCGAGAACGAAGCCGCGTCAGAATTCTTCGATTACGGAAAGGTTATGTCTTGCCGCGTCAGCTTCGATCATCACCTGACCAAAAAAGGACGCGAGGACTACGTCGACCACTGCGAATTCACGATCTATCTGCATAAGATCGACGGCGTGTATAAAATATATGAAATGGTTACGGAGTAAGCTGAATTCGCCTGACGGCGAGCTGAATTGACCTTCGGTCAGCTGAATTTGCTTCGCAAGCTAAATTCGCCTGACGGCGAGCTTCAAGAGGCGAATTTAATCCGGCTGAAACAAAAAAATCCGCTGTGACACAAGCCGCGACCGTCATAAGGCAGTTTTTTTCACCGCAAGTCCGTGTGGTGAGTAAGTGCGCACTTAAAAAGCAGGCTGAAATTAAAATCAGTCTGCTTTTCATATTCAGTCGGTTTAATGAAGACGTTCGCTTCGCTCACTAATG
>JAGDCE010000212.1 GCA_017958705.1 Clostridia bacterium | reverse complement strand
GCTCAGATCCTGCGCGCCGAGGCCGTGAAGGAACAGAAGATCCGCGAGGCGGAAGGTGAAGCCGAGGCGATCCTCAACGTCCAGAAAGCGGTCGCGGAATCGATCAGACTGATCAACGAAGCGCAGCCCGCGGAAGGCTACCTCACGATCAAAAAGCTCGAAGCGTTCGAGAAAGCCGCCGACGGAAAATCGACGAAGATCATCATCCCGTCGGAGCTTTCCGGCATCGCGGGACTTGCGTCCGGCGTAAAAGCGATAGTTGAAAAAGACGAAAAAGCACAGTAAATAACCGTAAAGGGGCTGCCGATAAAACGGCAGCCCGTTGCTTTGTTCTGCTTATAATTCTCTGCTTGCTTAACCGCAGCTCTTTTGCTTACATGAACGCCGGTATAGATATAACGGTGATAATGATAAATACTACGTCGTAACGCTCCCGGAGCAGCCGGAAACCCCCGTGTTCGTGATAAACAAAAGAATATATAATTACACGGGAAGCCGCCTGAAACGATAAGCTGAGATAAAAAAACAAAGCCTCTTTTCTGAGGCTTTGTTTTTTTATGCGATTATTCCGCGTCTTCTTTTTCCGCTTCTTCTCCGAAGATGTCTTCCTCTTCCTCGTCCTCATACCACGACAGATCCGGTTCGTCAACGGATTCGGAGTAGGCGTTGAGGTCGTCGTCGAAATCGAAGCCGTCGTCGTCGCTGCCGACGGTGTATTCCGCTATTTTCTTCGATATTGCGGGAGCAGCTACTTCTTTATAAAGGAAATAACCGCCTATCGCTCCGCCGATCGCGGAGAGAATGACGATAAGCTTTGGCGCTTTTCCCTTCTTATCCGCCGCCAGAGCCGTGATGAGCACCGCGACGAACTGAACGATAAGAGTGAACGCCGTGATGAGATTCACAAGTCTCTCGTTCTGCTTATACTTTTCTTTACCGGCTTTTAAATTCATTTTTATGTTCATGATATTGCTCCTTTCATATCTTTACGAACATTCTGAGATAAGCGTTTATGAAGCCGTCAAGATCTCCGTCCATAACGGCCTGTATGTTACCGGTCTCGTAACCGGTGCGGGTGTCTTTTACGAGAGTGTACGGCATGAAAACGTAAGAACGTATCTGCGAGCCCCACTCGATATTTGACTTTTCCCCCGTGATGTCTTCGATCTTTTCCAGATTCTCGCGCAGTTTGATCTCAACGAGTTTGCTTTTCAGCATTTTAAGCGCGGTCTCCTTGTTCTGGAGCTGGCTGCGCTCAGTCTGACATCCTACGACGATGCCGGTCGGCTTGTGGACGATCCTGATAGCGGATTCGGTCTTGTTTATGTGCTGACCGCCGGCGCCGCTCGATTTATGCGTCGTGATTTCAAGATCCTCATCTCGGATCTCTATATCAGCAGTATCGTCCATTTCGGGCGTTACCTCGACCGAGGCAAACGACGTGTGACGTCTGCCCGACGCGTCGAAAGGCGACACGCGGACGAGTCTGTGCACGCCGTTTTCGCTTTTGAGATAACCGTAAGCGTTTGTACCCTCGATCGTTATCGTCGCGCTCTTGATGCCGGCTTCTTCTCCGTCGAGCCAGTCGACGAGCTTGACTTTGTAACCGTTTTTCTCGCCCCAACGCGTGTACATCCTGTACAGCATCTGCGCCCAGTCCTGAGCCTCGGTGCCGCCGGCGCCGGGGTGGAATGATACGATCGCGTTGTTCCTGTCGTATTCGCCTGAAAGCAGGACTTCGATATTCAGGTGCTCGAGCTTTTCCTCGATGCACGCGACGTCAGCCAGGAATTCTTCCGTATTGGAATCGTCGCCGTCTTCGATCGACATCTCGATGAGATCGTACGTGTCGTCAACGTCGGCTTTCAGTTTGTCGAAAACGTCTATCTTGTCCTTGATCACTTTCAGCTGCTGCAGGTGCTTCGTGGCTCCGGCCTGATCGTTCCAGAAATCCGGCGCTTCCATCGCCGCGTTCATTTCAGCGGCGGTGGCGCGCAGTTCGTCTATCCTTATCGTCTTGCCGTATTCGCTTACCTGGTCTTTGAGCGATCCGAGTTTCAGTTTTGCTTCTTCGAGTTGTATTATCATCAGAGCTGTCCTCCGTGTCGTTTCAGCTGTGTTTATCGGCTGCTCCGTTGCGGAGGCAGCTTCGTGCGGCGTTGCCACCGCGTTTGCCCGTTATGCTTTTGTTTTATAATACGCTATACGGTCCTTTACGTCGGGCGTCTCAAGTTCCGTTTTGGGGGAGAACATGGCGTTTTTCAGATCCTTTGTCGCTTCGTTCTCCGCTCCGATAAGCGCGTACGTCGCGTCAACGAGGTGCGCGTATAACGGATTGTCAAGCTGGCGGCAGATGAATTCCTGACGCGGCGAGTTTATATCGACGCCGCTGATCTGGAACAGATTGTATCTGTCGCAGTATTCCATCACGCGGCGCAGCTGAGCTTCGGTGTTTCTCGTCGGCATATAAGTCACCGCGTTGAAACCGAGTTCTTTCAGCGTATCGAACAGTAGCGGCAGATAATCGTCTTCGAATTTCTGCGTCTTCTTGTCGCCGGTAACCGAATCGCCGACGTCGCCGAGATACGCGTAAGCCGAGATCGCCCCGCTCTTTTCGCATATGTCGATATAATCGTAGATCGACGGGCATTCCTCGTCGGCGTCGATGTAGAATTTCTCTACCATCTCGGCTTTGAGAGCGCCCAATATATCGTACTCGTAGAAGTCGGGCGTGTTTTCACCGTTCAATATCTGCGCTTCGACCTTCGCGCTCATCGCGACGTGCATATCGTTCTTGAAGAAATCAACGACCTGAACGGGCGTCGGATATTTCGCGGTCACTTTCTTTGCGAGCGCGAAAAGTATGTGACGCTCCGTCACCGAGCCGCCTTCCGCCGCCTTTGAAAGCGGCAGAACGTCGCGGTCGAAATCGAGATCGAGGCCGTACGGCGCTACAAGTTCCGTTATGTTCTCACACATTTTCCTGTTGCGCTCGTTCCTCTTCGCGCGGTACGGTCTTATGAATTCCTCTATCATATCTATGCTCTGATGAGGAATACCGTGAAGCGCGACGTACGCTACCGATTTCTGGTCAGGATTGTTGATCTTTTTGCCGTTCAGCGCGGTCTTGCTCATATCCGCGCGAATCTCCATACCGCAGGTTATGGGCATTCCGAGGATCTTTCCCGCTTCGATGAACTCGCGTATGCCGCCTACGGAATCATGGTCCATAATGCCTGCGGTCTTCAGACCGGCCTGCCACGCCATATAAAGCGCTTTTGTCGGCGAATACGGGGAGAACGAATACTGAGTGTGTATGTGGTTATTGACGTACTCCGTTTCGGGCGGAAGCGGAAGCTTACCTTCGTCGGTAAGCTTCTTTATCTGCCGCAGAGCGTCAAGTCTGACGTTGACGTCGTTATCGTTAAGCTTCAATACGAGATCGCTCATAAAAGCCTCCGTCAGTTGAGCATTATCTGACCGCCGGTAACGGGGACGGCCTGGCCGGTCTCGTACTTCTGCTCGACTACGTACGTGATCGCGCGTGCGACGTCGGCGGGCAGGCAGCCGCGTTTGATCGGCGTCTTGCTCATGTAGAACGCGCGCACGTCTTCAACGGTCTTCGCGCCGGGGACTTTGCCGGCGTTGAGGTACTGGACGAACAGACCCTTGACGGGGTCGCTCCACAGCGGACCGTCGAGATAGTTGCCCGGGCATACCGCGTTGACCTTGATGTTATAATCGACAAGTTCAAGCGCGAACGACTGGGTAAGCCCGATTCCGCCGAATTTCGAGCCGGCGTACGCGAAGTTCTTGTTTGAACCTTCAAGACCGGATTTCGAGTTGACGGTCACGATGTCGGCCATGTAATCGGGCGCGAATCTGTGCTGGATCTTCATATATCTGCTCGCGTATTTCGTGCAGAGATAGTAACCGGTGTAGTTTATCGCGGTGACGAGTTCGAAGCGCTGCTTCGTCATCTCCTCGACGTTGCCGGCGATCGCGATACCGGCGTTTGATACGAATACGTCGATACCGCCGAAGTTGAGCACGGTCTCGATGAGCAGTTTTTCAACGAGTTCCTCGTTTGAAACGTCGACGTCGAGCGCTATCGCCTTGCCGGCTCCGTTTGCCTCGTTGATTTCTTCAACGACCTTTGCCGACAATTCGGCCTGCTTCGGAATATCGGCGATGACGACGTACGCGCCGTCTTTTGCGAGTTCTTCAGCTATGCCCTTGCCGAAGCCCTGAGCTGATCCGGTAACGACCGTTATCTTCTCGGACAGACGCTTTGCGCCGGCACCGGCGAGAGAGACTTTGGAGCGGTAGGATTCGACTTCCCAGTTTGTGATGAAGTTTATAAGCTCGTCGGTCATCGGGTTGTAACCGCCGAACGATTCGGCGTAGACTGCGATCTTTATCATATCCTGGAAGACTTCCGCGGCGACCGCGGCGTTCTTATGCGTCGTGCCGATGCTGAACATGCCGAGACCCTGTACGAATACTATCTTCGGCTTGTAGCCGAGCTCGGTATCGAATTTCTCGAATCCGGCTTTCAGATCAGCGTAGACCTGTTCGATGTCGCCGCTGTCTTCAACGTACAAAGCATACGCTTTGCAGTAGACGATATGGTCGGGCGAATAGCTCTTGTAAAGAGGCTCGAACGCTTCTCTGCTTTCCGCAAATTTCAGGATCTCTTTGTTTGCGGTGTAAAGCACGCTTGAAAGCTCGGTGTTCGAGTACAGCATCCTAATAGCGGGAGCGATGAGAGAGGCTCTCTGTCTGTCGGTCTCGACGGGTGACAGATCGGGATATCTCTTTACGCAGGTCTTCAGCTTGTCCATGACGTCCGCGACTACGCGGTCGAGCTCCTCGACGGAATCGGCGCCGTAGAATATGCCGTGATTTTCAAGGAATATGACGTTAGGCGTCCTGTTATGGGTGTTCACGTATTCGAGAACGGCTTTTCTGCAGTATGCCGCGAGGATGTAACCGGGCTTTGTGGACGGTACCCAGATCGCATCCGGGAACAGTCTGAACATTGCTTCGGAGCCTTCCTTCGAGCAGGTGAGACCGTTTACGATCGCGGGATGTACGTGAAGCACGAACTGCTGTTTGAGCAGATTGTGCAGAAGCGTTTCAACGCTCGGACGCTTGGCTTCCTCGCCCTTGCAGCGCGCGTCCATCATGTCGGACAGAACAGCCGCTTCTCTTTCGGCTTCGTCTATCGGATACGTCTTCTGCCACATTTCGTTCAGAGCCACGCGGTCCATTTTAACAAACTGTTCGGCTTTGATGGTGGAAAGCGAGGATCCTGAGCCTTTTATGAAAAGGAATTCATCCGTCTTGAAGGAGGTGTTGCCGCCGCCGGCAAGAACGAATTCTGGATTTGAGCCGTACTTATGAGAAAATGCAACAAGTGCGGAGAGACCTTCATTGATTGTCATGATTTATGTTCATCCTTTCAGATTATAATTTCAGATCTGTTTTGCGTGCGCAAGCAGATATTTCTCGGCCTCTGCGCTCCAGAGCCCGTTGTATCTGTCGACTATTTCCGCAAGCTTCGCCATCATCGGATCGGTCTTGCCGAGCTCCGCCATGTCGGTAAGTGCGGTCAGCGGCATATCGATGTGCGTGTAAACGAGCTTCTTGCCGCCGGGGATCTTGTCGAGGTCGATCGTGGTGTTGACGACGGCATTGAGTCCGCCGACGTGTGTGATCATCGCGGCGGGATTGAGTCTGCCCTGGTTCATCAGCTCGACGTATTCGAGCATGTCGTCAGTGTTGCCGCCGCTCGTGCCGACTATATGAGTGGAGCTGTAGTGTACGTTGTAGAAGTTGAACATCGCCGAGAAATCCGTTCTCGTAGGGCCGGCAAAGAAGTTGAGACAGCCGTCGGTGCCGAGCAGCGCGTCGCCCTGTTCAACGACGGGTTTGACGGGAGCGAATACGAATACGTCGTCGAAGCCCTTGCCGCCGGTGAGTGCGAGGATGTTCTCGTTAGTGTTGTCGGGATGGGTCTGGAGATTAGTGTTCAGATATACGAGCTTGACTCCGTGAGCCGCGGCGTCCTCAACGGTGAGGATGGAAGCGGCGCGTTCGAGTCTGGCGTCGTCTATATCGGTGACTACGAGCAGTCCGGGGCGTCTGTCGCCGTGGATCGCGTAATCTATCGCGCCGAGTCCCATCGGTCCGACGCCGGCGAGTATCGCGCAGTTGCCGCCTTCGACGATGCCCATGCTGTGAACGTATTTGCCGCGAACGGTATGATAATTGGCGTGGAATCCGCCGATTATGCAGGACATGGGTTCGGACAGGCTTCCGTAGAAGAACGCATCTCCGTTATAGGGGAGCAGGCAGTTGAGATCCATTACCGGGGCGGGTATTACGACGTACGTCGCGTCGCCGCCGATATATTTGAATGAATAACCGGGCGCGGCGAGCGGATCGTCCTTCTGGTTGAGGGCGGGCTGGATCGTGAATTTATCTCCTGCTTTATACTTGTCTGCCCATTTGCTGCCGACGGCTTCAATAACGCCGCAGAACTCGTGACCGATTATTACGGGGTTGTCGGCTACGTCGTTCGGGACTCTCTTGTGATTGGCGCCCTGCATGGCGGCCTTGTGGGAAGACATGCAAATGCTGTCCGATACGATCTTGGCGATGATCTCGTCATCCTTTATCTCGGGAAGCTCGAATTCCTCAAGCCTGAGGTCGTTAACACCGTACAGTCTGACTGCTTTTGTTTTCATAACGATTGCTCCTTTGGTATAAAAATGAAATT
>JAGDCE010000211.1 GCA_017958705.1 Clostridia bacterium | reverse complement strand
CGTAAAACAGGTTGAGCAGATCGTAAGCCATGATCGCGTTCGGGCTGCCCGCCCTGTATTTCATGTCAAGCTCGCGCACAAGAGTCATCATCTGCCCGGCTTCGTTTCTGAAATCCTCTACGTGTTCGTTCAGAAACTCCTCGTAGTCGATCTCTTCAAAATGGGTATATTTCATATCGAGCAGCGTGAGATCAGTAATGGCGTTTTTCGGGTTTTCCGTGGTCTTATAGCCCAAATAAATGCCAATATAGATATCCCTGGACCCGCTTTGCGAGACCGCGGTCGAACCGAGGGCGACGGTCGTCGGCGAGCCCTTGTTGAGATCCGTCGGGCAGAATATGAAGCCTTCGCTCTCACAGGCGGCGCGCGCGTCTGCCTCCGTCAAACCGTAGAACATCTTTACTTCTTTCAGATAGAGCTTCGATAACTGTACATTCTGCCCGGTCTCAGCCGCCAGCACCTGCATCGGCAGGCTGGCTGAAAAAATGCTGAGCACCAGTAAAATCGCTATCGCCGCAGAAAAAAGCTTTAACTTTTTCATTGTGCGCCTCCTTTACGTTTCTTGCGGTAATAGATCACGCCGCCCGCAAGCACGGCGATCAAAAGCAGTGCACCGATGATCAGCGCCGTATTCCCTTCAGAGAATACCGACGCGCGAAGCTCGGTATTGACCGTTTGTGTTTCTGTCAGCTCCAGTTTGCCGTAGTCGGCGCGGAAATACTGATTCAGCTGATACTCGCTCATCAGACCTCCTCCGAGCTTGACGCTGCCGTCGGAATCGCTGCGCAGGCGGATCTCCGAACCGGGCTGCAGACCGTGGTTATAAATATACGCGTTGTTCCCGAGCACAAGGTTGTCATGCGAACCCGTGCCGTCGCTGCTGCGGATGACAACGACACCTGCGACGCCTATCGTAGAGGAGCCTGCAATATATATGCCGCCGCCCTCGTCTCCGGATGAGTTGGAGACAACGGTGCAGTCTTCCATATATATATTGTCGTTATCAACGTAGACGGCGCCGCCGAGATCTTCTGCGTTGTTTCTCTGGAACGTGCATCCGATGAACCATGCGCCGTCGTCCGAGTCGGAGCAGAACGCGCCGCCGTTGTCATGGGCGCTGTTCCCGTCAAACAGGACGTTTTGCATAAAGACCTTGTCGTTGTTGACGTAGAATCCGCCGCCGTCGTCGTCGCCTGTATGGCAGTTCTTGATGCTTCCGCCGATCCAGGTGGTCTCGCCGTAGTCCTGATAAACGCCGCCGCCCTGATTTTCGTCAGCGGTGCAGGAAATAATATCGACGTTTTCGCAGGTGAGGCGGTTGCCGTCGGTCTCCATATAGATCGCGCCGCCGTAATCCACCGCGCGGCAGTTGCGGATAACGCAGTTTTTCATTGTCACTTTAGCGTTGTCGCGCATATAGATCGCGCCGCCGTCGTTCTGATAGGTAATGGCCTTGTCGCTCCAGCAGTCGGAGATGAGAACGCCGGAGAGGTTCGCCGTCGCCGAGCCGG
>JAGDCE010000210.1 GCA_017958705.1 Clostridia bacterium | reverse complement strand
TCCCCAAAAGCGCCGCAGGCGCACCGAACGTCCCGTAGGGACACCGAAACTCGCCGCAGGCGAATTTCACTTGCCCGCAGGGCAAATTTCACTTGACGGCAGTCAAATTTCACGTTCCGCCCACGGCGGAACATTTCACCCCGCGTCAGCGGCCGGGGGGAGGGGGAACCCCCTGAGGCACCGAGGAACGAGACGCATCGAACGTCCCGCGGTTACACAACAAAGATGCTTTTTTGCATCGCATTATGATTTTATACGCAAATCAACTTGACATACGGCGCGTATTCTGTTATAATTAGTCGAAAAATCTGAAAACGGACAAAAAAGATGACACTTAAAAAAATTATTGCTCTGATCCTCGCACTGCTCTTCACCTTATCCGCGCTCGTTTCGTGTGATTCGAAACCTGTAAGCGCCGATACGGAGCCGGGCGGCGCGACCGATGATGCAACGGACACGGATACCGCGACGGATACGGACGGACAGACCGCGACGGAGGCGCAGACGACTCCGGTGCCGGAGACCGACCCGCTGCCGGAGCTGATAAAAAGAATAAGCATAAGCGAGCTGATGGCGGACAACCACACGCTCTCGCACGGCAGTACGGACGATTGGGTCGAGCTGTACAACGACGAGGACGAGGACGTCATACTCGACTCGTTTTATCTGCGCAAAGGCGACGACGATGAAAAGCCGGTCGCGCTCGACGGAGTCAACGTGCCCGCGAAGGGCTACGCCGTGATAACGCTCGGCGAGCAGAGCGCGTTCCGTCTGCCGAAGGAAGGCTGCATGCTCGTGCTCAGATACAAGAAAGAGACCGTCGATTTCATGGAATACGACGCCTCGATCGGCAAAGGCTCGTGGACTGTTGACGGCGCCTGCACCGCTCCGACCCCGGGCTTTCCGAACACGCTTTCCGGACTTGCGGAGTACAACGAGTCGCTGACGCTTCCGCAGCTTTACATCTCAGAGGTCATGTCCTCTAACAAGAAATACATGCCGCAGGACGGCAAATACTACGACTGGGTCGAGCTTTGCAACGGCGGCGACACGCCGCTGCGTCTGTCCGATTATTATCTTACCGACAAGTATTCGGAGCTTGCCCGTTACAAACTCCCCGACAAAGAACTGCCCGCCGGCGGATACATCGTTATATTCTGCTCGGGCACCGACAAAGAAGGTCACGCCCCGTTCAAGATCAGCTCGGACGGCGAGGAGCTCTACCTGAGCACTGACGGCGCCGTCACCGATTATTTCGCCGTGCCGTCAGATCTCAAACAGAACGAGAGCTGCGGCAGATACGGCGTGAGCCTCCGCTATTACGATTCCCCGACGCCCGGCAAGCAAAACGGCGAGGGCTACGGCAAAGCGCTTGCCGCGCCTTCTGCGAGCGTTCCCTCCGGCAATTACAACGCGCCGTTCGCACTGTCGCTTAACGGCGACGGCAGGATATACTACACTCTCGACGGCACGGAGCCGAACGAGAAATCCGAGATGTATCAGCGGCCGATACAAATAGACCGCATGACGTCGATCCGCGCCGTTTGCATAGACGGAGAGCGCGTCAGCGAATTCTCGTCGTTCTTCTACACCGTCGGCACCGAGCACACGTATCCGGTAGTCAACGTGGCGATAAAGGATGAATACCTGACGGGCGATGAAGGCGTCCTTGTCAACATCAGCAAGGAATACGAGCACGAGGCGTTCGTCACGATGTTCGACGGCAGCGTCGAGCTGTTCTCCGCCCCGTGCGGCTTCAAGCTCCACGGCAACGACAGCAAGGAGGGCAACAAGCAGAATTTTCAACTGCGTTTCAGATCGAAATACGGTCTCGGCACGCTTGAATATCCGCTGTTCGACAACCGTGAGTACACGAAATTCAATTCGCTCATCCTTCACGGCGGCGGCGAGGATTACAAATTCGCCGGTTTCCGCGACGAGCTGTGCACCTCGCTCGTCGACGGGCTGACGGCGCTCGACGTGCAGGCGTGCCGCCCGGTCGTGCTGTATCTTAACGGCGAATACCGCGGTTACTACTGGATACGCGAGCGCATAGACGCGCAGTACTGCGCGAACCGCCTCGGCGTCTCGAAAGATTCCGTCAACCTGCTTCACACCTACGGCACGATATCGTCCGGCGACAACACGGAATATCTGGCGCTTTTGAAATACTGCGAGAGAAACGACCTGAGAAACGAAGAAAAATACAAATACGTGATGGACAGGATAGACGCGACGAGCCTTATGGACTGGTACATCTGCCGCGCGTATTTCGCCGATATGGACCTCGCCAATGTGAAATTCTATCAGTCAGACGAGGGCGACGGCAAATGGCACTGGTGCTTCTTCGATCTCGACTGGTCGTTCTACCACAACAACACGAAATCAATCTCCAAGGTGATGCCGAACAACGGCTGTCACACGATGATACGCGCGCTGCTCAAAAATCCCGAATTCGAAGACGCGTTCATAAAGCGCTGCGCGGAGCTTCTGCAAAACGTGCTGACCGAGGAGCGCGTGCTCGAGAGGCTCGAATACTACAAGGCGCAGATCGCGCCGGAGTTCGACGCCACAATAAAGAAATACCGTTTGTCCGCATCTACCTGGCAGCATCATATCGACATGATAACGAACTTCGTAAAGGACGGCGTCAGACAGCGCGAGATGCTAATAAGCATCAAAGATTATTTCGGTTTAAGCGACGAGCAGATGACAGGATACTTCGGAACATAACAAAAAACCGGATCGCAACGATCCGGTTTTCTATTCCCGCGGCGCGGGCTTTTCGCCTCGCGGTTAAACCGTACGGTTTAACCGTAGATTTCGATCTCGTATATGCTGAACCAGTTTTCGCCCTCTCTGATTAAGCGGACGTAGCGGGCTTCGATATCGAGATCGTTCAGCTTGACAAAGACCTCGCCCGAACCGAGTGAAGCAAGCGTCGTGAAGCTTTCGCCGTCGTTTGAGTATTCCACTCTGTACGGCACCCACGCGGCTTCGAGATAAAGCAGCATGCCCTTTATCTGCTTCACCTCCTGCAGATCTACGACGAGCCACGACTGCCCGGTCGGAAGCGAACCCCAACGCGACGTGAAGTTGCCGTCAACAGCGTATTTATCGAGGTACGCCCCCTCTATCGACGCGGACTTCACGGGCTTTTTCAGCGCTAAATTCTCGTATACCTTGAATTCCTCCTGTTTATCATCCGCGGAAGCGGGAAATACCCTGACGTCCGTCAGAGCCGCCGGCGCGACGGGTTCCGCTTTTATGTAATGCGCGCTGATACCGTGCAGATCAACAACGGCAAAGTTCAGACCGTCAATTATGCAGACGTCATAGCGTTTGAAATCCTTGTCGTCGCCTGCAACGCTGATAATGAACGGCGCGCTTAAATTCTCCCAGGTCAGATATATATCGCCGATCTCTTTTGACTCTTTCAAGTCGATTATATATGATTTTCCGCTCTTTGACGTATCTTTCATCAGGGCGATGGCTTCATCATCGCTTCTTTCGGCTTTGACTTTGTATTCTGATTTTATGATATGAGCGGGTTCCGGCGAAGGCACGCAGCGGTTTTCGACGTCGTATATCACTCTCAGTTCTTTAATTTCCGCGTTTGCTTCCGCGCGGATATCCGCGGCGGACGCGGCGGCGTAAAATTTATATTCGCCCTTGTCTATGATATAACGGCTGTTTTCCGTATCATAGCTGTAAAGATCGTCCGCCGTTATCACGATCGTCAGCGTTTCGCTCTCGCCGGGCTGCAGGAGCTTCGTCTTCGCGAATCCGCAGAGCTCGTATTTCGGCTGCTCGAGCGTCGTTTCGGGCTTTGAAACGTAGATCTGCGCCGTCTCTCTGCCGGCGGCGTTCCCCGTGTTTTTGACGGTCAGCTTCGCGGTGAACGTGCCGTTTTTGTTTTCTTTTACCGTGAATCCGGAATATTCGAATTCCGTATACGACAGACCGTATCCGAACGGATACGCGACGTCGACTCCGAACGTGCCGTAATATCTGTAACCTACGTAGATGTCCTCATAATATACGGCTTTGCCGGGGTTGCCGGGAAAATACAGATGCGCCGGCGTGTCGGAATACGAGAGCGGCCAGCTCATCGTCGTTTTCGCGCTCGGGTTCACCTCGCCCGAAAGCACCGCGGCGACGGCGTCACCGGCGCCCTGACCGGGATAACCGATGAAGATTATGCCGTCGACGAGATCGCGCCACGACGCGACCTCGATCGCGGAGCCGGTGTTTATGAGCACGACGACCGTCTTGTTCTTCGCGTGGAACGCGTCTGATACGCGCTTCACCATGTCGTATTCTCTGTCGTTCAGCAGGTAGTCGCCTTTGCCCGGGCTGTTGTCGGCGCCCTCCGACGAGTCGCGCGATATGACGATAACGGCGGTGTCGGCGCCTTCGGCGCATTTTTCCGCGTACTCGACAGATACTTCCTTGTCGTTCGCCTGACTCGTCTTGCTGTGGCTCTCGGCTCGTCTGAAAATGTTGTTTTTCTCGTCGTACAGCGACAGGCTTGAATTTGAGCTGATGCCCTTCGCTATCGTCACTGTCTTTTTCGGGCTGACTCCGCCGGATCCGCTGCCGCCGAACACCGTTTTATACGCGCCGTTGCCGAAAAGCGCCACGCTTGTGCCGGCTTTATACGGCAGCGCGCCGTTTTCGTTTTTGAGAAGCACCAGCGTGTCGGCGCCGGCCGCGGCGGCGATCTTTCCGTTCTCGGTAAACGGGACCTTGTGGTTCATCTGCAGTTCTTTGAACGTCGGCGTCTGAGTCACCGTGTACAGGATATGCTCGCAGCACAGATCGAGCGCGGTCATGTCGACCTTGCCGTTCTTTATCCCGGCGAGCATATTTTTCGCGTCGTCGGTATCGCCCGGCATCTTCAGGTCGTTCTGCGCGTTGACCTTGTCCGTAACCGCGCCGGCGGAGCCCCAGTCTGACATGACCGCGCCTTTATAACCCCACTCGTCGCGCAGGATCCCGGTCAGCAGGTCTTTATTTATCGAGGCGTACGCGCCGTTCAGCTGGTTGTACGAAGACATGATCGACCACGGCGAGGCGTTTTTGACGGTGAGCTGGAACGGCTTCAGATATATCTCGCGAAGCGCTCTTTCGGTCATAGTCGAGCTCTCCGAGCCTCTGTTCGTCTCCTGCTCGTTGCCCGCGAAATGCTTCAGGCACGCGCCGGCGCCCGCCGCCTGCATTCCGTTCACGTACGCCGACGCGGAAAACGCGGTCAGAAGCGGGTCTTCCGAGCAGTACTCGAAGTTACGGCCGCCGAGCACGTTTTTCTGTATATTCATGCCGGGGGCGAGCACTATATCGATCCCGAGCGCGAGCGAATCCCTGCCGATCGCGCCGCCGACGCCGTATATGAGTTCGCCGTCCCACGACGAGGTTATGTTCATTATTGACGGATACCAGACCGAAGTCGTGTATCTGACGCCCGCCGGGCCGTCGTTTACGGTGATCGACGGTACGCCGAGGCGTTCTATCTCGTAAGTGCCGCCCGACGCGCCCGCTTTTTTCGGTTTGCCGGTGCCGGCTATCAGATGCGCTTTTTCGTCGTCCGTCATCTCGGCGACGACGAGACTCACCGCGTCTTCGGTCAGCAGGATCAGCCCGTCTTTGACTCTCAGCTCCGCCGTGTCGAGGACTTCGCCTTCGCCGTCGGCAAACGACAGCGTTATCATTATCACGTCGCCGTCCGCAGGAGCTTCGAGCTCCGCTTCACCGGTCGGCTCGAGCGTTTTTTCTCTGACTTCACCGTTTTCCGCGGCTGCCGACACGGTCAGCTTGCCCGAAAGATCCTCCGGCGCCGTCGTAATATCATACGTCACCTTTATTTTATCGGAGACTGACAAAGAAGTGACTTTTATCACAGCGCTTCTCACCTCTTCCTCCTCCGGCTCCGTCTCCTCATCGGTCACCGCCGCGGTATCCGTGGTTTCCTCTCCGGTTACGGGAGACGAGGTAACGTCCGGATCGCCCGGCGTACAGCCTGCGATAACGGGCAGAATAAGCGCCAGGATGCATAAAACCGTCAAACTCTTTTTCATAACTGATGCTCCCAATATCGTTTTTTTTATTTTACTATGTTTTGCTTGCAATTACAATTGCAATTCTGTACTATAACATTGCAAATACGATGATCATTCGGCGTCCGGTCCGTTCTTTTTCGCCGCCTCCGCTTTGAGAGCCGAGGGCGGCTCGCCGAAATGCTTTACGTACGATCTGTAAAACACGGAATAATCCGAAAAGCCGCATCTCACGGCGGCGTTTTTCGCGCTGTTTCCCTCTGCGATGAGGTTATACGCAAGATCGAGCCGCTTCACCGTTATGTACTGCCAGACGGATACGCCCAGGGTTTTGCGGAATATCCGGTTCACGTGAGAATTGCTGTAATGGAAGACCGTTTCGATAAAGGACAGGTCGGATATCATGCTCAGATTTTCACTTATGTAATCTATGACGGCGTTGAACAGCTCCGCTCCGCCGCTTTTTTTGCCAGCGTGGCCGGACGGAACGCCCTTTTTTTCCGCCGCGCCGCGGTACAGCTCGTAAAGCACGCATTTCAGATACGCGAAATACATATTTATATCCGTGTCCGCCCGCTCGTCGCAGATGCGACGCATACACGAAACGACTGCGGGATATACCGAGCCGTCTATCCGGTAGACCGCGCCCGCCGTGTTCCTGCATTTACCCGAGACGGCCGACAGCATCGCGTCGAATTCCGCGTCCGCCCGGACGCGCGGTATAAACTGCGCCGTAAGGAACTCGAAAGGCGCCTCCTTAATGATGAGCCCGTGCACGTTGTCCGCGAAGATCAGCGCCGCGTCGTTCTCGCCTAACTCATATTCCGTATCGCCGATCACGATACCGCAGACGCCCCCGCACATGATAAGTATCTCGTGGCTGTTGTGGCTGTGGATCGGATAAGCCGTGTTATCCGCGTCCGTCCCGTATTTGTGAGCAGTGTATAATCCGCATAATTCCATATTCCGTGCCCTCCGGCTTTTATTATATCATATAAATCTTGTATTTGCAATACTATTGCTTAATTTTGCAATTGTAATTGCAAACAAATCGTTGTAGAATTATCTTGTAATAATATATCAAGGAGTAATATTATGAAAAAACGGTCAAGATCGTTTTTCTGCGTTTTTCTCAGCATCCTGATGCTGCTGCTTTTCGGCTGCAACCGGGGAGAGCCGCAGACGACGTCGACGGATACCGAAGCCACAACCGACGCTCCGGATACCGAAGGCGAGATATTCGTATTCGACGACGGGATCAAGGAGGACGGCAGTCAGAGCGGTACGGAACAGCCTGAACTTCAGAGCTATTCGTACAGCCAGGATTTTGAAGCCAGAATAAAAACCGCCGATCCGGACTGGTACGTGAACAGCGAGGGCACGCAGGCTGACGGCGTGTTCAGCAGCAAAACGAATCACGCGTACTTTGCGAACAAACACAAGATAAAAGCTGACGTGTTCGTCGCCGAATGGGACGTGAACGCAAGCAGGAACGGCAACATCGACAACGTTTCCGAATATGTGGGTCTGCGTCTGCCGGAATACGGCAACCAGTTCGCCGCGGTCGGTACGAACGGTATCTGGCTCGCGTTCCACTGCGACAAGGTCGGCATAATCTCAACATGGCCGACCGTAAAAACGTTCAAGGTCGACGTAGACTTTTCGAAAACGCAGCGCGTCAGAGTGACGGACGACGTAAAAAGCAACGTGATAACCGTCGAGGTGCTGAAAGACGGAGAGTTCAGGCCGCTGTGTTCAGCCGTTATCGGCGACGATAAAAGAGTCGTCGTAAAGGACGCGGAAGGGAAAGACAAGGTAAAAGCCGCATTCGCGTACGACATAGGCACAAAAGGTTTCTTCGCTCTCTGGGCGTCCGGCGGCAATACCGGAAGCGCGTATATAGACAACGTTGAGATAAAATGGACGGAATCGGCGCCGGAGCCTTATTATCCCGCCGACAAAACACTCATACGCGATCTTTATCCGGACACCTGGGTCGCGACCGATGACGTTGGCAGGACCGTGACGGACGGCGCCGCGGCGCCGCGCGACAAGCTTGTCGGGATGTTCTATCAGATCTGGTTTACACCGACGAGCGTGACGTACCCCGATCAGAAGAACTATAACCACTATCAGACGTATCTTGACGGCGGGGTCGAAGCCGTCAAAAAGGTCTATACGCAGGGACCCGTCGGCTGGGGCCACTATTGGGGCGAGCCGTATTTCGGCTATTATCTGACAAATGACAGATGGATAATAAGGAAACACGCCTCCATGCTTTCGGATATAGGCGTGGACTTCATATTCATTGACGTCACGAACGGCAATCCTCAGACAACAAGCTACAGAGCCTTATTCAAAGAATATGAGATGATGAGGAACGAGGGACTGCAAACGCCCGATATATGTTTCTTCCTCGCCGACAACGTCGACCTTGTTGAAAACGTGTTTTTGGAGCTGTGGGACGACGTCTACTCCACCGGTCAGTACAGCGATCTGTACGCAATGTATCAGGGAAAGCCGCTGATCCTGGGCAACTTCAAGAGTATGACGAAAGAGTCCAAAAGTATCGTCGATGAAAACTTCTCGTGGCGCCGCTGCTGGGCTCTGAAAGAAAACTTAAAGAGCGGCAAGGATTTCTGGAGCTGGATGTGCGAGACTCCTCAGGTCGCGTCATATAAATCAAGCAAGGAAAACGTTGAGGAGATATCCATCTCCGCCGGTATACTCGCCAATATGAATATCGGCAGAAGCTTTTCAAACGGCAAACAGCCGAAGATCATCAGATTGGAAGACGGTACAAGGGACGATTTCCAGTTCAATCTTCCGACAACGGGCGAGGGTCTGCTCTTTGCGGAGCAGATGAAGCGCGCATCGGAGGTCGACCCGTACGTCGTCCTTGTGACCGAATGGAATGAATGGGCGGCTGGCCGCTGGGAAGGCAACGGTCACCCGACGATAGCGAACACGTACATATCATGGTCCAACAGCTATTACGTAGACTGCTTCAATCCGGAATTCAGCCGTGACATAGAGCCCATGAAGGGCGGTTTCGGCGACAACTACTATTATCAGCTCGCAGAATTCCTGCGTGAATTCAAGGGCAGCCGCTCCGCTCCCGCCGCGTCCGGTCAGCACGGTATCACGCTTGACGGCGGACTCGCACAGTGGGCTGACGTCTGGCCCGAATACCGCGATACGACGGGCGACATCATCCACCGCGATTCGCTCGGCAACGGCGGACTCGTAAAATACAAAAACGACACCGGAAGAAACGACATAGTCTCCGCGAAAGTGTCAAGAGCGGACGGCAGCACGTACTTCCTCGCGGTCTGCGCTGACAAGCTCACCGCGCCGGAAGGCGACAACTGGATGAATCTGTTCATCAACACGGACTGCGACAGTAAGACCGGCTGGTACGGCTACGATCTCATCGTGAACCGCGACAACGGCTCGGTGGAAAGATTCAAAAACAACGCCTGGGAGACCGAAAGCGTCGGTAAAGGCGAGATATATATCGGCGAGGATCACGTCGTTATCAAGCTCGACGACAAGACCTGCGGTCTGGGCGCGGAATTCGATTTCAAATGGGCGGACAACTCCACGACGGAAGGCGAGATAATGCAGTTCCTCGACCTCGGCGACGCCGCGCCGAACGCGCGCTTCAACTACGCGTACAGAGCGGCCGCAAAGGAAACACTGCTTACCGATAACGTAAAAACGGTCGTCGGCGACGGCGCGTCGTTCACTGCGAACAGACCTTACGCGTTATCCGACGGCAAGACCGTCCCCGTTTACGAAGCGGATACCGCCGTTCTGCCCGTGATG
>JAGDCE010000209.1 GCA_017958705.1 Clostridia bacterium | reverse complement strand
TGATAAAACAGGGTGTTATAAAATGAAAAACGATAAACTGAACAAAGCGTTCGACGAAGTCGACGCCGGATACGTATCCAAAACGGAAAAAGCGCCGAAAACAAGCCGCGCGTTCAGACCGGCGTTCATAGCCGCCGCGCTCGCGCTGCTGATCGCCGCAATATCCGTTATAACGGTGATGAGCAGGAGAGCCGAGCCTGTTCATCCGGTCGATACTGATACCGGCAGGACCTCCGATACGAAAAAAAGCGAGCCGGATACTACGGTCGAGCCTTTCAACGGTCAGACCGGCAACTATTCGGGCGCAAAATTCGTGAGTCTGGCGAATACGTCCGCCACTGCGAAAGCGGTGTTCGCCGATGCTTACATTTCACACAGAAACGAATACGCAGGCAAAGGCAAAACGCTTGTAGATTTCTTTGACAAACTGACGCATAAACTGATCGACGGCGGAAAAAGCGCGGTCGTGTCGCCCTTGAACGTCTACATGGCTCTGGCTCTGCTGGCCGAATGTACCGACGGCAGCTCACGCAGGCAGATACTCGACGTCATAGGCGTCGACAGCATCGAAGAGCTGCGGGATCAGACCAAACTCATATGGCTTTACAACAGCCGTGACGACGAATACGGCAGATCCATGCTCGCGAATTCGATATGGCTGACGAGCGGCCTGCCCGTAAAGAACAGATGCGTGGATACGCTTAAAAACGATCACTACGCCTCCACGTTCACAGGCGATTTCGCGGATGAAAATTACAGAAACGCGTTAAAACAGTGGCTGTCCGATCAGACCGACGGTTTGCTCGATCAGTGCATAAACGAACTTGTGATACCGGAAGATACGCTTGTCGTCCTTGCGTCGACGCTGTATTATAAGGCTAAATGGGCCGATAAGTACTGGTATACGGAGGACGGGGTCTTCAAAGGAGAAGACGGAAATACAAGCTGCGTTTTCAACAAAAAGACGACGCGGAGTTACGTATATGACGGAGCCGGATTTAACGCGTACTGCGAAAGACTTTCGGACGACAACTATATGTGGTTTTTCCTGCCCGACGACGGCAGGACGGTTTCCGACGTGTTGAGCCGTGACCTCGTTTCGTATATCAACAATAATAACAGCGGCGTGTACTACGAAGTTACGATCAGGATGCCTGACTTTGACGTGGATTACAACGAACAGATAATTCAAAAGATAAGCGAACTCGGTATCGTTGACTGCATGGGTCCGCAAGCGGATTTCAATGCTTTGACGGACGCCCCCCTGTATCTGACAAGCGTCGTTCACGCGGCGCGGTTCAAAGCCGATAAAGAAGGCGTCGAAGGTGCCGCGTTTACGGTCGAGCTGCTTGCGGGGGCGATCCCGACGGAGCCGCCGAAATATGATTTCACGCTTGACAGGCCCTTCGTGTTCATGGTGGAAAACGCAGGCGTGCCGCTGTTCATCGGCTGTGTGAACGACGTCTGATCGCATGCGGCGGCGCGCTTTGCGGGAGCAAAGCCGGGCCGTTCCCCTGCAGGATCGGGTACGGTAAAATAAAAAAAGCCCCGGCGCAGGGAAACGGCCTTGATCCGTGCCGGGGTTTTAGTTTTGGTCTTATATGATCATGCGCGCGGCACGGATCGCGCCGCATAAACGGAGCACTTCATGAGAAAAGCCTCGTCAGAAGACGAGGCTTTTCTCGCGGCGGCCGTGTCGAATACCTGATTTTTTCCGGATATTAATGTATTCTTTGATTTATCGAAACGGATCGGGTCTCACAAACCGTATTTTTCTCTCTGCTCGCGCGCCTTTTCCTCCGCCATTTCCGTGAAGCGGTCAATGTTGTCGTATACGTACTCGGCTGCGCGGCAGAACTCCGCCGTCTGATCGGGGAAGAAATACGCGGAGCATGTCTCACAATCGCCGTTTGCCTGACACTCGAGCAGCTCGTCGTCCGTTTTCTCCGCGACGTATCCCATCCAGTCGCTGTCGTCGTCGTCCCACAGACCGTCGACGCGTATCCCGACGAGCGAGAACGCGTGGTGTCCTCTAATGAGATGTAATGAAAGGATGTCGTTTATTTTGACGTGTACGAACTCCGAGAAAATATATCCTTCCAGCCCGTGACTGACCTCAAAATGCTCCGCAAGCTCATTTTTTACCGTCTCGTAGACCGGGTCCATATCGATATAGTAAGGATCCTTCGTCCACTCGCCGACCGGCTTGATCAGCGCGAATAGAAATTCTTTCATAAACTCTTTCACGGCAAATCTGACGTACTGCCCGCCCGGTTGAAGGAACTCTCTTGCTTCATCGATGTAATTGTCTTCAAGACACAGCGGAACGTAAAGATCAAGCTTTTCCGTCGCTTTGTCGAATATCGTTTTTTCTTCGGTTTTATGCAATTTCTTTTCCTCTCCGAATCCCCGCCCGGCGGGATCATTCATTTAGTCGCCGGATCACTGTTTGTCAAATTTCATCGCAGAATAAAAACGTGAATATTCAGCCTCAACCGTTTTCTTTCGACGTGTTGATAGAGGCGATGAGCATACGGCGGATGACGCCGCAGTCGTGAAGAAGCGTTTTCACGGATTCTTCCGAAACGATATTTGCTTTTTGCGCGATCTCGATCCAATATTCTGTTTCATAGCATTCTTTCAGGGCGATTTGCAGTTTTGCGACAAAGTCCGCTTTGCCGTGAGCGTATTTTGCCTCACGGATATTCGCTCCGATGCTTGTTCCGCTCCGTTCAAGCTGATTTGCAAGAGAATAATGGCCTTTAATGCTGTCGGTGAGTTTCAGAATCTGAACCGCAAATTCGGTTGAAAGATCAGCGA
>JAGDCE010000018.1 GCA_017958705.1 Clostridia bacterium | reverse complement strand
GTACGGCGGCGACTGCCTGTTCGTAGGCGACCACGGCAACGGCAGCAGCAACGGCGGCGCGTTCCTCAAAGCCGAGATCAAGTTTGTTGAGGAAACCCCGACTACCGAAGCTCCGACGACGGATCCCGAGACGACCGAAGCTCCGACGACCGACGCCCCGACCACGGACGCTCCGTCTCAGCCCTCCGGTGACAACCCGCACACCGCCGACGCGGCGATCATAGCGATCGCGGCAGTCGCGTGCGTAACGCTTGCCGGCGCTTTCATAGCGAAAAAGGTAAAATAAAAGAAAGAAAGCTGATCGGGCGGTCCTCGCTCGAAAATAGAAATTCAAAAAAATACACGGCGAAGTCTCACACTTCGCCGTGTATTTTTTAACTATGATTTCTTAGTTATTTCTTACGGGCGGGTTGTGCCAGTATTCTCTCAATTTTTCATTACACTTTTCGTAATTAGAAAACGCCTCATCAATACTGTTCGAACCGACAGATACGCCGTTTTCTCCGCAATAAAAGTACAGAGAGCGACGCATTCCGCACCATGAATTGTCCGGTTGACTTTGATTATACGGATTGCCTTTGTAATAAAAGAAACCATATGAAAAATAGATTTTTATTGTTTGCCCAAACTCAACATTGCTAAAATCAAGTGAGACTTTTTCGCTGTATCCGTCAAAAACATCATTTCTTATTGAATTCGTACCCAAGTATTTAAGATCATCAAGTTCAAATTTTTTTTCAAATCTTTCGCTTATTCCATTTATTCTTACGCTGTTTTTTTCTCCTGTTTCTTGATATATTTCAAGTACGGGATAACCGTCCAACGTCTCTCTCTCGCTGTAAGTTTGAGACATAAAAACATCAAGATTTATGGTGTTTTCAGGATAAAATGAATAGCATTTTATGCCAATTTTATGTCCTGTGGTTTCTTTTCCGGAAGCAACAGGGGCAACAATCATTTCTTGTCCAAATTCATCAGTAGAAATATTGCCTTCAACAGGAGTTTTTCTCATAGTGATTGCAAGAACGCTGACTAAAACTATTGCAAAACAAGCGGCGACAGACGCGATTTTCAAAACGGTTGAACGTTTTATTTTTTTGATTTTTCCGGAATAATTCAAAGCTTCCGAGACGTAAGCCGGATCGATTCTGTCGATTGCGGCGCTGAAAGTTCCTTCTGTCATGATAAATAACCCTCCTTTGACAGTTTTTCTTTCAATTCTTTTTTCACTTTTTCAAGTATTGTGTAAACTGTGCTTCTGGGTATGTGGGTTTGCTTTTCTATTTCTCTGTAGGAACAGTTGAAATAGTATCGCTTGACAAAACAGACACGATCTCTGTCGGGAAGCCCCTTTAAAAAGCCGTTAAGTAAGTTCGCCAGATCATTTGCGTCGATTTCATCTTCAACCGAATAATCAGCTGCAAGAAAATCCGCGTAATCGTCAAGCGAATCGATGACCCCGGCGTTTCGTTTTTGCCTGTTGTTCGATCTGAAGCAATCTATCGCGGTCGTTCTCGCAATACGGGCAATAAAAGCTTTCAAATCATCCGGCCGCTCCGGCGGTATCGATTCCCATATTTTTTGGTAAACGGTATTAACGCATTCTTCGCTGTCTTGCTTTTGCCGGAGTATGCCGTTGCATACGGAAAAAATAAAGTTTTTATACTTGTTTTCTGTTTCTGTAACGGCGTTTTCATCTCTGTTTAAATAAAGGTCTACTATTTCATTGTCTTCCTTAACTGAGAAACGCTTCACAAACATATCACCTCCCCGGAAGTTTCAGGCGCCTTCATATATAAAGACGATAAAACTCTTCAAATGTCCGGTGTCGATAAAAGTTTTTTGATCTATGGTATAAAACAGCAATTAAAGACGTTGTACGGATATAGAAAAATACCGAGATTCTTTTGGAATCCTGGTATTTTCTGCTCTTTGAAACCGATCCGTTTTCTCTTTATCTTTCCTTTATTACGTCCTTGACCTTCATCAGACGGGTTATGTTCTGACGTTCGTTGTCGTCGAGCTTCATCGTGATGAATTTGATGTTCCGCTCCATCTCCGGGATCATGACGTGCTCGAGCGCATTGACGCGCCTGCGCGTCTTTTCTATTTCCGCGGCGAGCATGTCGCACGTTTTCTCGCATTCGGCGAGACGGAGCAGAGTGGGGAACAGTCTGACCATCGAGAGCGTGGCGGCGTCGAGCTCCGGCGAGGTGTCGGCAAAACCGTAAGGCAGCGTGCCGGCGAGGCTGCCGTCTGACGACAGCTTCGGTACGCGTACGCTCATGACGTTGCCCGAGCCTCCCGCGACGCCGATCTCGCCGGCCGGCAGCATCAGCGCCTCGGCAAGCTCTTTGTCGCCCATGACGGAGGACGCCTCGCGGAACTGCTTTGCCGCTTCGGCGAGCTCTGCTTCAACGCGCTCGCGCAGCTGGCGGTTCAGGCGTATCTGCTCCATGAACTGCTTCGTCATGCCGTTCTGCTTATCCTTCAGGAGCTTGTGTCCGCGCGCGGCGGTCCTGAGGCGCCTTTTCAGACGCGTCAGCTCCATTCTTGTCGGATTTATCTGCTTTGCCATTTTTTATTCCTGCTCTTTTACGGGAAGATACTTGTTGATGTATTCTTCCTTGATACGTTTAAGCTCCGTCCTCGGAAGCATCGACAGCAGCTCCCAGCCGACGGTCAGCGTTTCTTCGATCGATCTGTCGGTGTGATAGCCCTGCGATACGTATTTCCGCTCGAACTGTTCCGCGAACGCGGCGTAGATGCGGTCGACTTCGGACAGCGCCGATTCGCCGAGTATCGTCGAGAGCTCGCGGGCGTCCTTGCCGCGCGCGTACGCGGCGAAGCACTGGTTCATGTTGCCGGAATGGTCCTCGCGCGTGCGTCCCGCGCCGATACCCTTGTTCTTAAGACGCGAAAGCGACGGAAGAACGTCTATCGGCGGCTGGATGCCTTTTCTGTACAGCTCGCGGGACAGGATTATCTGACCCTCGGTGATGTATCCGGTGAGGTCCGGGATCGGGTGCGTCTTGTCGTCCTCGGGCATCGTCAGGATCGGTATCTGAGTGATCGAACCCTGCTTGCCCTTTATCTTTCCTGCACGCTCGTACATCGTCGCAAGGTCGGTGTAAAGGTATCCGGGATAGCCGCGTCTGCCGGGGACTTCTTTTCTTGCCGCGGAGATCTCACGCAGCGCCTCGGCGTAGTTTGTTATATCGGACAGGATAACGAGCACGTGCATGCCGAGCTCGTACGCAAGGTATTCCGCGCACGTTATCGCCATACGCGGCGTAGAGATACGCTCGACCGCCGGGTCGTTGGCGAGGTTTATGAACATAACGGAACGGTCGATCGCGCCGGTCTTTCTGAAGTCCTGGATGAAGAATTCGGATTCCTCAAACGTTATACCGATCGCCGCGAAAACGACAGCGAATTTGTCGTTTGTGCCGCGGACTTTCGCCTGTCTGGCGATCTGCGCCGCGAGCTCCGCGTGCGGAAGACCGGAGCCGGAGAACACCGGCAGCTTCTGACCTCTGACGAGGGTGTTAAGACCGTCTATCGCGGATATACCGGTCTGTATGAACTCGGACGGGAAGTCTCTCGCCGCCGGGTTCATCGGCAGGCCGTTTATATCCATATATTTTTCGGGGATTATCTTGTCGCCGCCGTCGATGGGCTCGCCCATGCCGTCGAAGACTCTGCCGAGCATGTCGGCGGAGACGCCGAGCCTGACGCCGTGTCCGAGCAGCTTGGCGCGCGAGTCGGAGATCCGCAGACCTTCCGACGGCTCGAAAAGCTGAACGAGCGCGCGGTCGCGGTCGACCTCGAGCACCTTGCCGTATCTGATCTGCCCGTCGGCCTGTCTGATCTGGACGAGCTCGTCATACGTGGCGCCCTCGGCCTTTTCGATGAGCATCAGAGGCCCGACTACTTCTTTTATGGTTTTGAATTCCTTATTCATCGGTCACAGCCTCCTCCATCAGTTTCGTGAACTGCTCGTCTATGTCCGCGCCGATCTGCGCGAACGTGTCCTCGCGCTCGCCTTCGTCGATGAATTTCATACGCGCGATCTTCTCGCAAACCGGCATTTTCTCTATCGCGTCGAAAGGTACGCCGACCGCGAGGGCGTTCTTGCCGGCTTCGTACCAGCCGAGTATCGTGCCGAGCATGAGGAACATCTTGCGCGGTGAGGTGAACGAGTCGGCGGAATCGTAGGCGTCCTGCTGCAGATAGTCTTCTCTGATCATCTGCGCCGCCGCAAGCGTCAGCCTGTCGCCTGCACTGAGCGAATCTATACCGACGAGCTGGACGATCTCGTTCAGCTCCGCCTCCTCCTGAAGCATCACCTTCGTTCTAGCGACGAGCGCCGGCCATTCGGGCGATATCGTCTTTCTGTAATGCTCCTGAAGCTTCGGTTCGTACAGAGAGTAGCTCTTCAGCCAGTCGATCGCCGGAAAGTGACGCTTGTACGCGAGCTCCGAGGAAAGGCCCCAGAACACCTTGACTATACGCAGCGTCGCCTGCGAGACGGGCTCGGAGGTGTCGCCGCCGGGAGGCGAAACGGCGCCGATCGCGGTGACCGCGCCGGTTCTGTCGTCGCTGCCGAGGCATTTGACGATGCCAGCGCGCTCGTAGAATTCCGCGAGACGCGAGGACAGATACGCGGGGTAGCCTTCCTCGCCGGGCATCTCCTCAAGACGTCCGGACATCTCGCGCAGAGCCTCCGCCCAGCGCGACGTCGAGTCGGCTATTATGGCGACCTTGTAGCCCATGTCGCGGAAATACTCCGCTATCGTGATGCCCGTATAGATCGACGCCTCGCGCGCCGCGACGGGCATATCCGACGTGTTCGCTATGAGCACCGTGCGCTTCATCAGCGATTTGCCGGTCTTCGGGTCGATTATCTCCGGGAATTCGTTCATGACGTCCGTCATCTCGTTTCCGCGCTCGCCGCAGCCTATGTATATGACTATGTCGGCGTCGGCCCATTTCGCAAGCTGATGCTGAACGACCGTTTTGCCCGAGCCGAACGGTCCGGGAACGGCCGCGACGCCGCCGCGCGCTATCGGGAACAGCGTGTCGATGATGCGCTGACCCGTTACCATCGGTTCCTGCGGGGAGAGCTTCTCGGCGCAGGGTCTGCCGCGGCGCACCGGCCAGTACTGTATCATCGTCAGCGGCTTTTCTTCGCCTTGTTCGTTCATTATGACGGCTACCGTCGAGTCGACGGTGAAGTCGCCTTCTCTGATGTTCATCAGCGTGCCGCTCTCGTTCGGCGGCACCATTATCTTGTGCAGCACCGCCTCGGTCTCCTGCACGGTCCCGAGGATGTCGCCGCCCTTTACGTTGTCTCCCACCTTCGCGACGGGGGTGAAATGCCATTTTTTGTTCCTGTCAAGCGACGGGACGGACGCGCCGCGGCGTATCCTGTCTCCGTAGAGGGAGAACAGAACGTCGAGCGGGCGCTCTATGCCGTCGAACATGGATTCCACCATACCGGGTCCGAGCTCGGCGGAAAGCGGCATGTTTGTCAGATACACCGGCGCGCCGGCGCCGATGCCGGCTGTGTCTTCGTATACCTGGATCGACGCCACGTCACCGCGCAGCTCTATGATCTCGCCTATCAGGCGGTCCTTGCCCACGCGCACGACGTCGTACATATGGACGTCGGCCATGCCGGACGCGGTTATCAGCGGTCCGGACACCTTGACGACTCTGCCTGTTTTTTCCGTATTTTCCATTGTACAAGCCTTTCGTTTTATTATATCAGGTCGCTGCCGATGGCTTTTTTAACGTTTGCGGCTATGCGATCTTTTGAGTAGGATCCGTCCGACGTGTTGTCGGGGACCGGGATGATTATCGGATAAGGGTCGGTGAGGTACTTTTTAAGCGCTCCCTCACAGCTTTTGTAAAGCGATTCCGCGGCGAATATAATGCCGTATCCGTCGCCGTAAAGCTTCGATACGAGTTTCGGCACCGCGGACGGGTCCGTCACGTCGAACACCGAGACGCCCGCCGCGCCGTAAAGCGCCGTGACCGATCTGTCGCCTATGACGGCGGCCTTCAGTTTCTTTTCGTTCATACGGAGCCTCCTGTCGCAAACGCTTCTCTTATATGCCTCGCCTCAGCCGTCTTTTTCTTGAAATACAGAAACAGCGGGACGGGACTGTTCGTCTCGTATTTAAACGGCAATAACTTCGATATCGCGTATTCGTCAAGCGCATCCGCCGCGTACGGGACGGAGATCTTCGCGCGCTCCGCGGCTTTGGCGAACGCGTCGTGCGCGTCGCAGCCGAACGTATAAGCGGTCAGATCGGCGGCGTTGTTTTCAAACGCCGTGAAGTAAATCTCGTGCGGCACCGCGCCTCCCGGCAGAAGCACCTGGGCAAGCGTTTCGCGGGAGAGACCCGCGTTCTGCGCGCGCAGATACGACGTGAAGTTCTTTCCGTCCGTTTCCGCCGTTATGAAATCGCGGATCGGCTCGGGCGCGGTCGACGCCAGCGCCGTCATTTCGGCGCGCATCACGCGGTCTACCGCCGTGCTGATCCCGAACGGCGCGGAGAGCGAGCCGTCGTCATACGCCGGATCGAGTACCGCCGCTATGCCGTCGGAGAGCAGGGAGAATTCGCCGCCGCGGCAGCACGCCGCGACTATCTCCGTATCAAATACGGTGTTGTCGTACAGATACGGTGCCGGATCCGCTCCGCTGACGGTGCATTTGAGCAGCACCTTCAGGTTATGCGCGTCGTACGGCAGTATCAGCAGCTTGTACAGCTGCTCCGGCAGCGCGGTCATCATAAACGCGCGCAAAGCGGACAGCTCGCCGTCGACAAGCGCGGAAACAGTCGATCCCTCCGTGCCGTAGCCCGCCTGCATCAGCTGACGCACGCCGTCGGCGCGGTCTTGTGCCATGCGGGAGAGCGTCTCGCGGCTGAGGATCGAAGGCTCCTTTGCCGAAACGTACGCTACGTTGTATGAATAATCGAACATATCAGACTCCGTCGCCGGACATTATCGCGTCCGCCTTTGCCTCGTATCTGTCGCGCAGCTCGTCGAATATCGCGTCTATCGTGCAGTCGACGTCGGAGTATTCGGAGCTCATGTAGACGCCGGCTTTCACCGCCTCGTCGGCCTGTACCGTGATCGCGGCGCCGTCGCCGAGCGCGGCCTGCAGATCAGGCAGAAGCGCCGTCACAACGTCGGCGTCCGCGGGCGAGGTGCGCACGGCAAACTCTTTTGCCGGCGCGTATTTCACGATCAGACTCTTTAAAAACGACGCGCGCTCGGAGCCCTGCAGGGAAAGGACTTTTTTGTAAGCCTTGCCGAAAGCCTCGTCGATCAGACCGCGTCTGCAGTGAAGACGCGCTTTGCGCGACTCGAGTCCGCTCGTAAGCTCCGCGATGCGTTTTATCTGCTCGCACTGCTGATTTGACGCAGCCTCGATCGCGCGGCATTCATCGGCGGCGCGGTCGAGCATGAGTTTCTCGTTTTCCGCGGCGCGGCGCATGAATTCGTTCGTGATCTGCTCGGCCTCGTCTTTCGCCGTGGCGAGTATCTTATCAATCAATGCCTGTGAAGACATGGTATCACCTTACTCAGTGAGCGATCGGGAGCATGAAGGCGATGAGCAGCGTGGCGACGAGCGCGAATATCGCGTAAAGCTCGACGAGAGCCGTCATCTGCATGCCTTTCGTCTGCGCGTCGGGCTGTTTCGACGTCATAAGTATCGCGGCGGCGGCGGTCCTGCCCTGGTAGATACCGGAGATCAGACCGACGACGGCTATCGGTATCGCGGCGAAAAGCAGCGCGAGACCGGATTCCTTTGAAACGGTCGTGATGGTGCCGTCGAACAGACCGGCTCTCATCACTATGACGATAGCGGCGACGAGGCCGTACATGCCCTGCGTTGCGGGAAGCGCCTGAAGAACGAACAGCTTGCTGAAAAGCTCGGGCTTTTCACTTGTGACGCCGGCGGCGGCTTTACCGGCTGCCTGTACGCCGTAAGACGAGCCGATGCCCGCCAGAGTTGCCGCGAGAGCGGCGCCTATGATCGCATAAATAGTTCCCATTTCGATTTTTTCCTTTCAAATCACTTTTTGTTTTGCGCTATCTGCGTGTATTTGTTTTTTCTCTGCAGGGGCTTGAAGTAAACTCCGTTGCCCTCGTAAAATTTACTGAAGAATTCGATGAACTGGAGCCTGCCGGTGTGCACGTACGCGCCGAGGATCGACAGCGCCGTGTTGAGTCCGTGACCGATCAGGTATATCGGCACCGTCGCCACGCGGTTGAGCACCGGAACGGGTATGCCGGACGCCACCATGTTCGCGACGACGTTCATCACCATACCGATCAGGCCGGAGGCGAGCGCCAGGGCGAAAATACGCAGGTACGACAGTATGTCGGACAGGTAGTTCGTTATGCCGGTCAGCGACGACACGCCGCCGGTTATCTTGCCGAGCACGGTCTTTTTCGCGTGGCCGCCCAGGATGATTATCACCGCCACCGACGCTATCGCCATAATGACGCCGACCTTTCGGGTCTGTTCGATCGCGAGCAGACCGCAGCCGGTTATGAGCGTCATCCACGCTATCTGATCCGTCAGGGCGTCGAGCGGCCGTCCCGCTTTGATGTTCATCACCGCTTTGATCGTGATGCCGGTGAACATGTGCAGCACACCGACGATCAGCACGAGTATCATCGCGCCCAGAATGTTGTCGAGCGGAGAGAAGAGCACCGGGTGCCACGTCTCGCCGAAGTACGATCCGTACATCACGCCCCAGAATACCGCGGGGATGCTCGAGTACATCATGACGTTGAGCAGCTTCGCAAAATCGCCAGTGGGCTTTTTGATCAGCTTGATGACCAGAAGCACGAGTCCTATAAGTATGCCGTAACCCACGTCGCCGATGATCATGCCGAATATCATGAAATACCACGGCGCCATGAACGGGTTCGGGTCAATGTCGTTCTTGCCGGGAGGAGAATACGAGTTCGTGATCGTCGAATACTGATCGATCACGTACGGGTCGCTCGTGACCGACGGGACGGCGTCGCCCTCCTGCGGATCCTCGAACGAGATGCCGTAAACGTCCGTCGCGGCGGCTACCGCCGACTCGACGACGTCGACCCTGTCGGATCTCACCCAGCCGGTCAGCACAACGGTGTTTTCCGTGACCTGCGCCGGCAGCTCCGACCTGTCCGCGCGCGCCTTCTCCCTGTCGTAAAACAGCTCGACCGCGCCGGCGTGACCGGATTCCTCCTGCAGCTGCGACTGAAGCGACGCTTCGATGAACGTCAGCTGTTCTTTTTTCTTTTCGTTTTCTTCCAACGCCTGACTGCACGTTCCGCTTTTGTACGGCAGAGTCAGCTGCTCGAAACCGTTCTGCTGAGCCTCGGTCAGAAACGCCTGCGCGTCGTCGCGGTAAACGCTGACGCAGAAGTATTTCTGCCCGGCCTCCTCGTGAAACGTTTCGTATTCGACGCCGTACTCCTCGCAGAGCCGGTCGAGCGGCCGCGTCGTCTTCGCTTTCGCGGCGTACGGCATTTTGCCGATCAGAAGCGAGGTGTATTTCGTCCCCGCCTGCTCCGCCGCGTCGATCTGAAGATCTGAAAACGGCAAAAGCGCCGCGCGTTCATCCTCGCACTGCTTGATCTGCAGTCTGACGGAATTGAGCTGTTCGTAAAGCTCCACCGCTTTTATGACGTGCGTTTTTTCGTCGCCGTCGTCGGCGGAGAACTACTCCTCCGTGTAAAACTGCGGCGGACTCAGCATACCGCTTTTCTTGCGGTATCCCGAATACGCCTTCAGCGCCGTGTCCGCCTCTTCCTCAAGGACGGGCGCGGTCAGCGTGCGAACGCTCTTCGAAGACTCCGACTCCGTCGGCATGAACTCGCCGCATTTCTGCAGCTCCTCGGCCACACGGGGCAGGGATTCCGCCAAAAACGCGATCGTGGCGCGTTTCATTGCGACTATCATATGCCGATCGCTCCTTTGAAGATCAGCTCCGCCGCTTCGTCAAGCTTTTTCCTGCCGTTATCCGTTATGGCGCGGCATTCGTCGTCCGATACGCGCTTTGCTTTTGCCGTCGCTTCCTCGGCGGCGCGGCGCGCCTGATCTATGCGCTCTTCAGCCTGCTTCTGCGCGATTTGTTTCATCTCGGCGGCTTTCTTCTTCGCCTCGACTTCGATCATCTCGGCGTCGGCTCTGCCGGAGGCGCGCGCGTCGTCTTTTATCTGCTGCGCTTTTTTCTCCGCGGCTTTTATCTCGTCTATGATCGCCATCTTCAACGCTCCTTTCTTACGTATATTATGATTTTTTTATTTTACACTATATGAGCGCGGAAAACAACCCGAAAAATATTAAGATTTATTAAGACGCCTTAAGAATTCTTAATAATTCTTAATATTTAAATTTTTTGTGAATTAAACCGGAGAACGGAAACTTTTACGGTGAAAAAAGCGTCTTAATATATGAAAATACCACGAAAAAAAACAAAGCAATTAAATTTACATATTATGCAAACGCGCCCGGTTGACTTGAGGCGCGGGCGGATATATAATTGAATCGAATATAACGGATAGGTGTGCGTGATGGGCAAAAAGATATTTGCCGCCGTGCTCGCGCTCATGTTCCTTCTGACGTCGTTTCCCGTTTTCGGCGCCGATTCTCCCGCTTATAACGAGCTCGCCGCGCAGCAGCCCGTTTACGAGATGGAGCTGACGCTCTCGGAACTTGAGGAATACTACATGACGACGGATACGGACAAGCTGCTCGACCCGGCGGAATGCAATTATCTTTACGGCGAAGTCTCCGTCGGAGGCGTCGCCGAGCTTTGTCACGTCTATATGCGGACGTTCATAATAACCGACGTTTCGGAGCTCACGGTGTTCGATCTCGAGGCGCTCGCAAAACGCATCGTCGGCTTTGTGAAGACGTCCGCTTCGATGAAATACCTGAAATGCATCGCCCGCACGTACAACGCCCGCATCTCCGGGATGGTGCAGACCTCCGACGGCAGGACCGATTCGATCACCGTCAAGATATTCATCTCCTGCGGCGAGAAGACCGAGGACCGTCTCGCGCTGAAGGAGGGCTACATAGCCGGAATCGCGGAAGAGCTTTTGCCGCTGTCCGACGGCGAGCGCTTCCTGCGGCTGAACGGCCTTATGCTCGACGGCAGGTTCAGATACGATATGAGCTACCGCCACAGATGCAGCTCCGTCGCTCTCGTCAGCGAGGGCATCGGTGTCTGTGAGGAATACGCGGGCTTCACGTCGCTCGTGCTCGACGCGCTCGGATACAAAAACAGACTGATCACGGGCGAGGTCGGCGGGATGCCGCATATCTGGAACCTCGTCGAGGTCGACGGACGCGTCTATCATCTCGATATACTTCACAACGGACCGGTCGATGAAAACGGCGTCCACCTCTCGGCCGAGCGCACGTTTTTGCTCGTGTCCGAGGCGACCGTCATGAAGACGCACGACGTCGCTGAGGCGTGCGTCCCGTACTCGTCGGAATGCAGATACGACTACGTCTTCGACGGCTATCCGCTGTCGATGCCCGGCGTCTCCGAGATAAACGGCGTTGAATACGTTTCCGCGGAGCCCGACACGACGGTGGCGGCGCTGCGTGAAGATCTCGGCGCGGGAGAGTTTTTGCGCGTCCTGCGCGGCGACACGGAGCTTTTGCCGGAGGACGTCGTCAGCACCGGCTGTACTGCTGAGATAACCGTAAACGGCAGGATAATAGATTCCGCCGTGATCTGCGTGCAGGGCGATCTTGACTGCGACGGCAGCATGACCTCCGCCGATCTTGAAGCGCTGGTCGCTTATCTTCTCGCGGACGACGTCTCGCAGTACGACGAAAAGTTCCTCGCCGCCGCCGACATAGATCAGAACGGAGCCGTCTCCGTTACCGATTTCATAATAATCGCAGACGTGACGTACGTTCCCACGCCGCCCGACGAACCCGGTGATGAAACGACCGGAGAGGAGACGGAGGAGCCCGGCACCGGGACCGGACTTGAGGACGGAGGTGCTGGAGAATGAAAAAAGCCGCCTTCATAACGGCGATCTGCCTGCTCCTCGCGCTCGCTTTCGCGCCGTCCGCGTCGGCGGAGCTTGACGCGTTCGTGTCCGTCTACGGAGAATTCGAGATAGTCGAGGAGGATTTCACACTTGACGTGCTGATCTACGCCGCGAGCCTGCGCGGCGGCAGGATCAGACTCACGTACGATCCCGCGGTGCTGGCGCTGACGTCGATTACGCCGACGGAGAACGAAGGCGTCGTCACGTATCATTCAACGGGCGAAGGCACTGTCACGCTGCTGTTCCGCACTGACGAGATTTTTAACGGAGCGATGACGCTTGCGACCGTCGGCTTCCGCGTGCTTGACGCGCATACCGGCGATCCCCTCACCGTCGGCATCTCCGGAGCGTCCGTTTCGGACGGCGTTACCGACGCCGTTCCGGCGTGTACGCCTTATTCCGGGATCATACTGAACGATGTACATACCGATCCGCCGGAAACCGAAACGGAGACCGATCAGGTGACCGAGACAGATCCTTCGCAGGACGAGACCACGACGCAGGAGACTGAGCCCGGTCCCGATACCGTGACGGACCCGGAAACGACCTCAAAGGCGACTGAACCGCCTCCCGAGACCGATCCGCCGGCGACGACGGCGGAGACGACCGACAAGGTCACCGATACCGCGACCGACACGGAGACAACCGCCTCCGCGACCGATACCGTCACAACATCATGGACAGATCCCGTGACCGGGACGGACACAGATCCGGTCACACAGACGGACGACGAGCCGACCGTGACGCTGACCGAACCGTTCGGCTCCGCCACGGATACCGAGACCGGGACGACCGGGAAGCGCGGCGGCACAGATCCCGTGTTCATCGTTTTAGGCGCGGCGGCGGGGACCGCGGGCGCCGCCGCGGTGGTAAACTTCATCCGCATAGCGGTGAACAAAAAAAAGAGCAAATAACGCACAGCGCATAAAAGGGCGGTCCTGACGGGACCGTCCTTTCACTTTCCTCCGGTTGAAAATTTCATAAAAATACGGTATAATATTATATAGAAAAACACCGGGAGGGAATATGATCTACGCGGTATCCGATATCCACGGCTGCTATGACAAATACGCGGCGATGCTCGATAAGATAGGCATATCCGACGGCGATACGCTTTACGTTCTGGGCGACGCCGCGGACCGCGGCAGAGACGGGATAAAGGTCCTGCTCGATATGATGGAGCGGAGAAACGTCGTGCCGGTCGCCGGCAATCACGAATCAATGGCGGCCGACGTGCTCGGTCCGATCGTTTCGAATCCCGGCGGCGATATGGACGGCGAAGCGTATCTGTTGTGGATGTATAACGGCGGCGGCCCGACGCTGTCCGCGTTCTTTGATCTCGATGAGGTTCAGAGGCGGCGCGTCGTGTCGTATCTCGGCTCGTTCATACTGCGGACGACCGTGAGCGCCGGCGGCAGAAAGTTTCATCTGTCGCACACTCTGCCGCCTTACGTCCCCGGACGCAAAATCGAGGACGCGCCGCACAGGAATTTTTTGTGGGGCAAGGCGGATTACGGCAAGGTCTATGCCGATGGCACGTTGTTCGTTACCGGACACACGCCGACCGTCGCGATCGATCCCGCGTATAAAGGGAAGATCTACAGCAAAAACGGCCATATCTGCATAGACTGCGGCGCCGTATTCGGCGGCAGACTCGGATGCGTATGCCTTGACACACTCGAGGAGTTTTATATCTGATATACAAAAACGACGTGCTCCGCCGGGCGGAGCACGTCTTATTTATACGGCGTTCATAACGTTTCGATCCTGAACGCGGGGCAGGGCAGACCGTTCGATTTGAGCAGCTGTGCGTTTTCGTCTGTTATCTCGCTGAAATACGCGTAGTTGACCGCGGAGCTGTCCGCGCCTTCGGGTATCGTGACCTCCACCGTGTCAGGCGCCGTTATACGCGCCTCCGCGGGGATCTGAGCGTCAAAGCCGCCGAACGTGAAGCCGCTGACCGGATCGCCGCCGCTTTTGCTGATCAACCCGTCGCAGACGTCCGCGAACTTTATCACGACGACTTCGCCGCATACCGTCGCCGAGACGGGCGAGGGCGAGCTCGCGTCAGTCAGAGAGCCGATCCCGTATTCTTTTGCGAGGATCAGATCGCTTATGCGCTTGGATAAGGCTTTTTTCTTCGGTGAGTGCGCGAAATCTCCCCAGTCGTCGGGCGAGCCGAGGTCCATCGAGACCGTGAGGGTACTGTCCGGGATCGTCTTCAGCGCGTCGAACTGTTCGAGCCGCACCGTCTCAAGATACGGGAAATACTGTTTTCCCTCCTTGCGGTACGAGCTTATCTGCACGTTATAGAACGGGAAATCGAAGCCGAAGCGCGCTCTTTCGTCTTCAACGAGGCGTGTCAGCTCGCGGCAGTATCTCGCGGCAAGCTCCGCCGCGCCGCCTTCGCTTTCGCCCTGGAAGAAAACCATACCGCGGAATTTCAGCCCGAGGAACGGATTTATAAGCGTGTTGTAGTAACCGCACTGCACGACGTTGGCGCCGTAATCGTAGCCCATCTCCGCGGCAAGCTCCGCGGGAACGAGCTCCCTTATGCACGCGCCGCCCGCCGACATGTTAATCACGCCGACCGGGATCTGCAGCGTATCGACCAGCGCCTTGCCGATGAACCAGCCTATCGCGGAAAACGACAGAGAGTTTTCGCCGTCCGGCAGACGCCAGCGCCAGTCGGGATTTATGACGTCCGGCTGAGGCGCGGAGCAGAACTGCTGATGCGTGTACGGATAATACTGTGTCTGCATGAACAGCCGCAGACCGCTGCCGGTATCGAACTGCTGCGGTACGGTGTCCGGCGTGCAGAAGCGCAGGTTCATCTCGGCGTTCGACTGGCCGCCGATCACCCAGACGTCGCCCGTGAGTACGTTGTCGAATTTGACTTCGTGCGAATCGTCGCGGATCCTCATCGTCTTCGGCTGCATTGATGCGGGACGCGGCGGGAATACGAGCGTGAATCTGCCGTCGCGAACCTTCGCGATGCTGACCGAGCCGTCGAACTCGCCGGTGACGAGCCCGCCTTCGTCGGTCGAGAAGCCCCAGACTTTGATCTCTTCATCCCTCTGCAGGACCATGTTCGACGAGAACGCTCCGGATATTTTGAATTCCGGCGTCACCCATCCGTCGGGTTTTATCGTCTCCGTCTTTCTTTCGTTTGTCGGCAATGCGGCGTTGGTATTCATGTTATCACCGTCCTTTGTGCGTACATTATACACCAATATGGAAAAATAGTCAATACCCGCCCATTGACTTTTGCGCCGTTTTGTATTACAATAGTAAAAAATCACCGGAGGTTCGTTATGGCAAGGATACTGATGGAGTTTTTCGGAGAAGAGTATACTGAAAATACGGCGCCGCTGCTGTATGAAGATTTTGACCGCGTTATATTTTTCAGCTTCGAGGGAGAGGGACCGGGCAGCCGCGCGCGCGAGGTGATCGAGTCGCTTTTGCCGGAGAAATTCGGCACCGAGGTCTTTTTCGTCACCGTCGCCGACAAGACGCTGAGCGGAGCGTACAGAGCGATATACGAGATGATGCGCGGAGAGGATGAATTCGTATTTGACCTGACCGGCGGTTCTCAGATCTTTTCCGCCGCCGTCGGCATCTTTGTCTGCGGCGACGCCGGAAATATAAAGGTCGTCAGCAACGACGTGAAAAACGGCGTGCAGTACACGCAGTTCCCGGAGTATACGCCGAACTATCCGAAGCACACGTTCCGCGTGGACGAGCTTATAAGCCTCTCCGGCGGGCTTGTCATATCATCATCGGTCACGTACGACAGGATAAAGAGCAGCGCGGCGCTGCGCACCGAGATAATGCGCATGTGGGACTGCGTAAAATCAGTGCCGTCGGACTGGAACAGGTTCTGCAGCATGACGAACTACCGCGAGGGCTCCCGCGTCAAAAGGAAGCTGTCGCGCGCGGACGACAAGAAGACGGTCGAGCGGATAACCGGACTGCTCCGCCGCCGCGGGGTGATAAAGAACGACAGCCTCTACGTCGACGAGAAGGGAAGAACGCTTCTGCAGTACGAACTGTCGCCGCGCGCCGCGACGATCGAGATGTATGAAAAAAGCGGCACGGTGCTCGAGCTGTACGCCTGCCTCGCACTCGGCGAGTGCGGTTCGTTCTACGACGTGCGCACCGGCGTGGTGCTCGATCTCGACGGGCTGATAACAAAAAAACGCGGCGACCCGGTCAACGAGATCGACGTCACCGCCGTGTATAAGAACCGACCCGTCCTCGTCAGCTGCAAGAACTGCAAGCCGACAAAAGAGCATCTGTACGAGATACTCACAATGTCGGATCAGTACGGCGGCAGATATGCCGTGCCCGTGCTCGTCTGCTCCGAGCCGGCGTTCGATCCCGTGATCGAACGCGCCGCCGAAATGGGCGTGACGCTGATAGACAACGTTAACGATACGCCGCTGAAAAAACTGAAAGAGATTTTATCGAAAAAATTCCCGGTCTGAATATAAAAACCGTGATTTTTCGCGTCTTATAAGGTGAGTACGGAAAAATGTTTTGATGAATTTTAAAGGCGGCTGATAAAGCAAAAAGGGGCTGATAAAGCCCCTTTTGTTATCGGGTTTTTAAGACGCAAGGCGTGAGAGTATCGTACGAGACGGGACGCAAGACCGTGATAAGCAAAACAGCTGCAGTCCTTTCACGGCGGGCGCCTTTTGTTAACTCAAAAACGCCTTTGCGTTATTGTATAAAACGTCTTCCCGTTCTTTTTCCGTCAGGCGCAGTCTGTAAAATCTCGGCAGCTCCGTTTCCGGAAGCATGATGGGGGAATCGGTGCCGAACATCACGCGCGATACGCCGAGCCTCGATATCATCAGCTCCGCGCGCTCGCACGTCATCGCCCACAGGGCGGAGGAGGTATCGAAGAAGATCCGGTCGCTGCCCGTCAGGTATTCGAGCGCCTCGTCGCTCGCCTTGTATCCGCCGAAATGCGCGGCGGCGACGGTCAGCCGCGGAAACAGCTTCATGATCCTTGCAAGCCTGTCGGGGGAGGAGAAGCGGTACTGCGGGCGGTCGTCCCCCATGTGGAAATACACGGGGAAGCGGTCCTCCGCCTCCTCGTAAAGCGGAAAGAGGCGCGGATCGTCTATGTCGACGCCCTGTATGTCGGGGTGGATCTTGATGCCGGAAAGTCCCGCGTCAAGGCAGAAAGAGATCTCTTCTTCCATGTTGTCGCACGGATGCATGCCGCCGAACCCGTAAGCCTCGAATCCGTCGTCTCTGCCTCTTTTTACGGCGTCGGCGACAGCTTCGTTCGCGCGGCGGATCTGATGAGCGTTCGTGGCGACGCAGAGCAGGAGGAACCCGTTCACGCCGCTTTTGCGGTCGTTTTCCGTCATGTCGGCGTAAGTGCCTTTGCCCTCGGGGACGAAATCATAGAATT
>JAGDCE010000017.1 GCA_017958705.1 Clostridia bacterium | reverse complement strand
TGTGTCGCTGCGCGACCGTTTTTCCCGATCCTTGCGATTTTTCGGTAAAGTTGCCTTGACAACGAAGAAAATCGCGATTATAATGAAATTACAAAAAAATTTTGAAACTTTTGCGCCTTGCCGTGAATCTTGATATATGAAAGGCCTGACAGGAGAAAGGGCATTACAATGACGAAGGAAGAATTTGTATCGTCCGTCACCGCGAATGAGAAAAAACTCTACATAGCGGCGTTCTCGGTAGTACGTAATGCTGAGGATGCGAAGGACGCCGTTTCGTCCGCCGTGGCGCACGCCTGGGAGAATCTCGACCGGCTCAAAGACGACGGAAAATTCGACGGCTGGCTTCTGCGGATCACATACAACGAGGCGAAGAAAATGAAAAGGCACGGCGGAGACAGCGTCAGTCTGACCGGCCTTGAAGATTCCTTCACCTGCGATCCGGACGACGCGGATATGCAGTTCTTCGACATCATATCAAGCGCGGGCCTTGACGGCAAAAGCCGGCAGATACTCATACTGCGGTTCATCTACGGTTACGACCTTCCGGAAACCGCGAAAATGATGAATCTGCCGCTCTCGACCGTCAAGACGAAATACTACCGGGCTCTCGACAAGATCAAAAAGCTGCCCGGGATAATCTGAGGAGGCGTGGCAATGAAAAAAAGCGATTACAAAGACATTGAAGAGATATTATCTGATAAAGCCGCAAGGCTTGAAAAAAGAGTCGGTTACTCCGGCGCCGTAAGATCGGCGGACCTTGACGGCGCCGTAAACGAAGACAGACACGTGCGCCCGCATTCGCCGGCACTGCAGATAGCCGGTGCGTTCCTCGCGGCGGTCATCGTCGGCGGCGGCACGTTCGGCGCTCTCAAATACATGGAATACAAGGGCGCTCAGATCGCGGCGAACCAGAGCGGGCCGTCCGAGCCTGCCGGCTACGCCGACGCAGCCGAAAAGTCGGAATACGATCAGGCGTCCCCTGTAGCGGAGCGCGCAGACGGCTTCGGTGAAGTCAGGTTTATTAACTACGCCGACGATTTCTTGAAATTCAAGCTTTCGAGCAGAATATTCGCCGACGCGGAGCTTCCGATCGAAAACGGGTATCAGAGCGTTTATAAAGTGACCTCAGAGGAAGCCGACAAGCTCGGATTCGACGTGTTCATATACGTCGACAGGGATTCCGCTCATCACGGCGGCATATGCGTGCTCGACAAGGAAGGCGGACTTGTGATGGATTTCAAACCCGCTTACCTGCTGTTGCCGCCGACGTGTCTGCTGTACGCGGGCGATACGCCGTCCGGTCATCAGACGTTCTTCTTCACCGCAGTACAGGAGCTCTCCGGTCCCGACTGGGACTGGACGAATCTTTACGCGTGCGATCTTGTGACCGGACAGATCACGGAGATCGGATCAACGGGACCGAACGCTTACGGCTCCGACGCGTTGTACACGAGGGGTTCTCTGTCGTACGTTGAAAGCACCGGGGAGATACTCTATAACGTGTATGAAAAAACGTACGGCACCGTTATCGGTCAGGAATTGACGGCGGACAACGTGATCCATAACGACACGATCGTCTGGGACGGCGAAAAATACGTACTGAGAGGTTTGTCGGGCTACGCACAGAGCGGGACCGGTTCGCAGACCGTCCCGGCGGAAACTACCGAACCGGACGATCAGACGACGGCGCCGTACGATCATACCACGGACGTGCCCGACGACACGGCGGCACCCGAGGAAACGACGGTACCCGGCGCGGAAACCGATCCCGGCAAGGAGATGCCGCCTCAGGTATTCAGAGAATGGCTTCTGACGAAACTGCAGCCGAAAATGACGTTTGAGGATCTGTGTCAGACGGTATGGAACATAGAGACCGGCGGATATCAGATCAAAAACGACATCCGGGCCGCCCAATATCAGCAGATCGAGTACGGTGAAGACGGAACGTTCATGCGTTACGGCAACGAAGGATACGATCTCACCTGCTTCGTT